>JAFDVT010000542.1 GCA_018268875.1 Acidobacteriota bacterium | reverse complement strand
CGAAGCATCGTGATGTCTTCGAACTCGGCGTCGAGCTGCGGGCTCCCGTCGCGCGAACCCAGGTCGACCACAAGGATTTCGAACAGTTCGCGCCCTTGCGAGGCACGTAGCGCTTCGATGCAGCGTCGCAGCGCGTCGGCGCTGTTGTAGGACACGACGAGCGCCGTCACCTTTGGCGTTTGCGGCTCGGCGGGCTGGGATTTGGACTCGGCGGCGGGGTCGGAATTCATCCGAATTGCATGGTAACAGCAGGCCTTTTGTTACAGTGGTTCGCAGTCTCCCTTTCTCCCCGCGCATTGAAATGAACAGCAGCCCAGAGCAACAATTGCCGCAGGCGCCGCAGACGAATACCGAATTTCTACCCGGCGGCTGGACGCTTGTGGAAAAAATCGCCGACACAACGGTGGGCGCGCTGCTCCGCGTGCGGCGCGGCAACGAGACCGCGCGGGCACGAATCCTCGCGTCGGCGAGGCTGGCGCCGGAAGAGTTTACACGCCGCCTGCAGCAGGTGGAAGCCTCGTTTCGCGGCATCCAGGACCCGGCCATCGTACGCCTCACCGGAGGCGGCATCGCGCATGGCACGCCGTTTCTGACGTACGCCGACGAAACCGGCACGATGCCGTTGCGCGACTACATCACCCGCCACAACACCGAAGATCGCGTCGCGCTGTTCTTTGCCATCTGCCGCGCGGTTCGCCAGGCGCACGCCAACCTGTTGACGCACGGCGACCTCGGCAACCCGGCGGCGATCGGCGTTCGCACGGCCGACGGTACGCCCGCCATTGAAGACTTTGGCGCGGCGTATCTTGCGGGAGAAGATCCGGTATCGTCCACCAAGCCGGACATCGCGGCCCTGGGTGCGGCGGTGCTGCCCGCGGTGTACGACGGCCGCACGCTGCCCGGGGAACTGAGCGAGGTCGCGTTGAAGGCCGAGCAGGGCGGCTACGAATCGGTGGAACAACTGGCGCTCGATGTCGAACGGTACGGCAAAGGATTGCCGGTGCTCGCGCATGCCCAAACGCCGGCGTACCGCCTGCGAAAGTTTGTCTGGCGTCACAAGGGGATCCTGCTGCCGGCTGCCATTGCGACGGTGGCGTCGCTGCTTTTCCTGTGGTTTGCGATGGTGAGCATCCGCGAACGCTACCGCCTGGAGGCCGCGCTGAACGACCTTCGCGGCACCGCGGGACTCATGGCGGTGCAGATGCCGCAGCACATCGCGAACCTGCCGCAGTCTCTCGAATTGCGGCGGAAAATGATCGCGCAAGGCGTCGCCTACCTGGACGAGCATCTACCGGAACTGAACCCAGAAGACCGCGCCTCGCGGCGCACGTTCGCGCTGGGCCAGTACGAAACGGCGAACGCCATGGCGGCGCTCGGAGACTTTGACCAGGCGCTGACCCGCTATCGTTCGGCGCAGGATCTGTTCTGGCAGGACGGCGCCTCGCTCCTGCCCGACCCGCAGGTGGCGGCCGCAATGGGCGAAACGCTGGTTCGCCGGACGAACCTGTTGCTCGCCACCCGCAAGTCCGCTGAAGCCGCGCAAGCCGCGGACCAGTGCATTTCGCTCGCGCCCGGAATTCGCGGCAACGACAGCGTCAACCGAATTCGTTTGACGTGCCGGGCCCTGCGTGTCCGCGCGATTCTCGACCAGGGCCGCGGCGGGATTTCGCCCGGCGAACTGGCCCTGCTGGAGCAGAGCGAAGTCGAGCTTTCGGGCGACAAAAACGCGACCGAAGCGCGCATGGACGCGAGGTACGCGCTGGCCGATGCTTACGAACACCAGAACAATCATGCCGCCGCGCTCGAACAGGCTCGCGCGGGGCTGGACCTGGCGGCGGGCATCAACAAAGGCCTAGGTGCGAGTATCCAAAAGGCTCGCCTGATGTTCCTGGCGGGGCAGGCGGAAACCGCGCTTGGCGGCGAAAACCTGGAACATGCCGCCAACCGCTTTTCTGAATGCATCGACATCCTGCGCGAGATCATGCGGCGCGATCCGCGGGATTGGGAAGCGCGTGAACTGCTCGCCCGGTCGCTCGTGGAATCGGCCGCGTTCGTCAACGTGGAAGAACCGCTCGCCGTTCGTGGACGCCTCCTCGAGGCCGATACGCTGGCCAAAGGACTGTTGAACGAAACGACCTCCGACGATCCGGCGGCGCACATGCTTCGCGTACGCGCGCTGGGCAAACTGGGCGAGCTTTTGAACGATTGCGCGATCCGCAAACAGGCGCTCGACGAGTTCGCAAAGGTGACGGTGAAACTGCCGGGAGACGACGGCGTGGCCGCTTCGGTTCGCGCGTCCGCCAAGGCATGTCCATGATATTCTCGGGCTGAACCAACATGAATAGACAACTGTTGGCAGTGGCCGCGCTAGGCGCTCTTTTGTTGGGATCGGCCAAGGCGCAGGAACCCATGAAGATCGCGGTGATCGGGCTGGTTCACGCCCATGCCTGGGGACATTTGCCCAAGATGGTGGCCGGCAAACCCGCTACGCTCGTGGGCGTCGCCGAGACGGTGCCCGAACTGGTGGCCGAGGCGAAAAAAATAGGCGTCGCCGACAACCTGATCTATGCCGACTACAACAAGATGCTCGATGAAAAGCGCCCCGACATCGTGTGGGCGTTTGTCGAAAACAACCGGCATCTGGAAATCGCCAAGGCGTGCGCGCCGCGCAAGATCCACCTGATGTTCGAAAAGCCGCTGGCGTCGACGTACAAGGACGCGCTGGCCATTCAGGCGCTCGCCAAACAGTACGGCATACAGGTTCTGACGAATTACCAGATGGCGTGGTGGCCGTCCAACTACACGGCCAAGGCGCTGGTGGACAACGGTACGCTAGGCAAGGTGTACAGGCTTCGCGGCGTGGTGGGCCATGGCGGACCGAGTTCCGAAGGCCCGCGTAACAAGTTCTTTTTCGACTGGCTCACCGATCCCGAAAAGAACGGCGCGGGCGCGCTGATGGACTTTGGCTGTTACAACGCGCTGTGGGCCTTGATGTACATGGGCCGGCCGGAAACCGTGTACGCGACCGTGAACCGCCTGCAGCCCGAACGGTTCCCCAAAGTGGAAGACAACGCGACCATCGTCCTGCACTGGAAAGAGGGCAGCGGGCTGTTTGAAGGCAGCTGGGACCTGCCGCGCAGCTTCCAGGAACTCGAAATCTTCGGACGCCAGGGCAGCGCCGTGATGACCAACGGCAAGGTGGAGGTTCGCAAAGGCCGCCAGCCCGCGGCCAACGCCGATATTCTGCCCCTTGTACCCGAAAAGGCCGAACCAATCGCCTATATGGTACAGGCGATCCGTTCCGGCAAGCCGATTGAAGGCATGACCGCCATCGGCATCAACGTCGGCGTGATCGAAATTGTGGAGGCCGCCAAGGCATCGGTGAAGACTGGCAAGCCGGTGAAACTGGCGGCTACGGCAACGGCGAAGTAAAAGGAAAGGAAGAACGTAACAAGTGACCAGAAGATCTCTAGCGGTACTCGCTCTCGGCGGAACAACGGCAGTGTTCGCGGCCGGCAAGAAAAAGGATGAAAAGGGCTTCGAACCCATCTTCGACGGCAAGACGCTAAACGGCTGGACGCTGGTGAAGCCTTCAGGCCCCGGCTACATCGTCAAGGACGGCGCGATCGTTTGCCCGGCGGACGGCGGCGGCAATCTGTTTACCGACAAAGAGTACGCGAACTTTATTCTGCGCTTCGAATTCAAGCTTTCGCCCGGCGGCAATAACGGCATCGGCATCCGCGCCCCGTTGAGCGGCGACGTCGCGTATTCGGGCATGGAAATCCAGGTGCTCGATCACGATCACCCGATGTACCACAAGCCCGGCCAGGAGTTGAAGGACTGGCAGTACCACGGCTCCGTGTACAACCTGGTTCCCGCCAAAGGCCGCAATCTGAAGCCCACCGGCGAATGGAACGAGGAAGAAATCCGCGTGGACGGCCGTCGCGTTGTTGTGACGTTGAACGGCAAGGTGATCAACGACGCGAATCTCGATTCGGTGAAGGACGCCGAACTGTTGAAGAAGCATCCGGGCATCGCGCGGACCACCGGACACATCGGTTTGCTGGGCCATCACAGCCACGTCGAGTTCCGTAACATGCGCGTAAAGACGCTGCCGTAAACTTCGATCATGACGAAGATGGGACGGCGGGAGATTCTGCTGGCGATGGGCGGTGGCGTAGTGGCTGCTGCCGCCGGCGCTCCGCCGTCCCAACCTCGCACACGCATCGGTTTTGCGGTACCTCGCGGCGCGTGCGACTGTCACACCCACATCTTCGGCGTCGCGGCGACATTCCCGTTTTTTGAAGGCCGAAAGTACACCCCGGGTCCCGCGCTACCGAATGATTTGAAGCGCATGCACAAGGCTCTGCGCGATGTCGAACGTGTGGTGATCGTGCAGCCTTCGGTGTACGGCACGGACAATCGCGCCACGCTGTGGGGCATGCGCGAAATGGGCGGGCCGAAGCGCGCACGAGGCATCGCGGT
>JAFDVT010000541.1 GCA_018268875.1 Acidobacteriota bacterium | reverse complement strand
CTTCGTTTGCGATCTGGCGCCAAGCTAGATCGCTCGATGTTAACTAATCCCTCTACCCTGTTGTCTGTCCTTTCGACCATTCAACATATCCTCACTTTATTTGATTGAACAGGGTGTAATTCGGAATCATTCCCTGTACCGATTTGGGGACAGTCTGATGCGACTCCTATGTCCCGGTGCCCGAAACGCTTTGATGGGAGAGGCGGAGAGCGCCCACTGACGATTGTTTTGAATTCATGGGGTCAGATGTAGCCTAGCCCAAACGTCTGTTTGGTACTGTGGACCTGAGATAGGCATTAAAAGCGTCGGCAAGGGTCTGCTGCCGCAGCGACCAGAATTCTTCGGCCCTTGAGATGTTCCAAAGATCGCTGTCTGTTGGGATGCCTTGGCTCTCCAATACCTTGGGCGAAATGTTGGCAAGGTATGTTGCCGGGGTATTGTCGCTGATTGCCTGGTTCGAGTCTTTCGCGACGAACGCAATGTTCGCCAGAACGTCAGCCCTTTGGCGCGCCGTGCCTTGCTGGAAATAGGCGCGGGGCAGGATATGGTGGCGATCCACGCGCGTCCTGCTGACCATCCGCCGTTGCGTCAAAAGATCAGATGCACCAAGCTGTTTGCACGCAAGGAAGGTGGCAAGCAACCCGCTCCGGTCGGCCATCGAACCATTGAAGTCCGCCGGGGTAGCCCACAGTGAAGGTCGGCTCTGACGCAAGTTAGACAGTAGTGCTCCGACCGGATCTCCGTTCCTGCATGCCTTCAGGTCCTGTTCGAGCGCGGTACCACTGGCGGAACTGTAGCGGTGGGCTAGGGCCGCGCAACCGACCCACCCCGCAATTTCACGGTCGTCACGATCACGTGGACTGAGTGTGCCACAAAGAGCGATGACCGGCACCAGAAGACTGCCCGACCACAGGATCGACATGTCAGCAATACCCAATTCGCCCATACAAAGGCTGAGAGCATCTTCGACCGCCGACTTCGTGCGCTTCCATGCCTGTTCTACGTCCTTCGTATGGAGTTCGTGCAGAGGCGTTCGCCGCCGTCCATCAGGCATGGCGATGAACGCGCATGCCCGGAACAAGTGAGTGGCTGTAATTCGGTCGAAACCGCGCTTGTGCAAGTCGTGAATGAACGGTGTCAGTTGTTTCCTGATGAACCCGGAGTGCTTGGCAGCGACTTGGGCGCTCTGAAGGTCCTCAGACCGCAACTTGACGCCAAGGGTGTTGATCCGCTGAAAAGCGTTCACGGCGTCTTGAAAGTTGTACCCGATCATTCGAACTATGGGAACTTCGTACTCAAGGACGGATCGCAGTTTCTCCAGCCGTTCTTCGATCTTCCGCCCACGAATGTCGTCATGCAGATTGCGGCGGTACCGCCGATACCAATCCTCATCCCACACATCCGCCACGCGAACCCATCTGTCATCCTTCCGGGTCGCGGCATTCGCGCGAAGGAACTGTTCGTCTTCGGTGTTGAAAACAACGTCGATACCGTCATCGCCGGTGAGGGTGCGCGCTAGGGTGATAACCCGCTGTTGACCGTCGATCAGCCATCCGACAGACGTGCCAATGGCCTTGGCCGGGGCGTAGCGCCGAACCTCAACCTTTTCGTCACTCTCCCAGACCAATAGAGATGAAACCGGAAAGCGCCGGTAAAGTGAGTCGATCAACTTCGGTGCGCGATTCGGCGTCCAAACGTAGTCGCGCTGGAACTCAGGAACTACAATCCGACCAGCGCGGAAGTCGTGAATAATCTCTTGAACGCGGCATTGCTGATGAACAAGTGTCGGCGTCATGTTCCTCTATCGTCGGAAGTTTCCATGTCCTTTCTACCGATTTGGGGACAGTCTGATGCGACTCCTATGTCCCGGTGCCCGAAACGCTGGTCTGATGCGGCTGCGACCGCACCATCAAACGGGGTAAGTCGCCACAGTCCGCTCAGCGGTCAGCATTGCCAAAGTAGAATGCCCTTGGAAAAGTCCGGCGAGACTAGCACGTAGCAACTGCCTGTACCAAAATTCCAATTGGTTTCCAGTGCCTCACCGTCGACCCAGGGATAATCGGACATCTGTAGCAACAATCGCCATCCCTCGGGACATTCGTCGGCCTGAATCCAATGCGGTTCACCGCCGATCGCTTGTCCACGCTCGGCGAAGTACTCGATCCGACGCTGTTCGTCCCACTGCGCGATCTCCGATTCGAGGACTCGCCGCATTGGTTCGACAACGACCTCGGCGGATAGCTCAAGCGGGCGGGACTTCGCGACTCCACGCTCCCAATAGGTTTCCTCCAGCCGCGGCCCGGTGGCGCCGATGGTCGGACGCGTTCGACCTTCCTTGTCCTCCATCTTCTGGATGATGACGGCGTTTTCTCCGGAGTTTGGATCCCAGGAACTGTCGCTGTCAGCGCTGATAAACAGGTAGGCGATGCGAGGTTCGTCCACTGGAAAAAGTGGCGAATTGAGGACCACTTGGCCGATGAAGAGCATTGGAGCTCCCGTCGCTGCGGAAGTCGGCCACGCCGGTTCACCCACCCAGACGGGGAGGCCACCGAATTTTGTCACCGGCTCGTGAATCGGAACTGCGGAACGTTTCAGGAGAAGCCGTCCATGGTCCATGGTCATCGTCGCAAGGGTAACTTGTATTAACTGGGGAACTCGTGCGCGCAGTTGGAGATCGTCTATTCCAGCGGAGAGCCAGTGGAGTCGCATCAGACTGTCCCCGTTTCGACACCCTTGTTGACATGGGGACAACCAGGGTGACATGATAACGACCTCAGCCTACGCAAGATAGGCCACAATACTAGGAGGATAAATGTCACTGCGGAATACTCTGCTCGTATTAACGATGACGTTTGGGGCGAGCGCGTTCGCCGATACCATGGTCTATACCTACACGGGAACTGGCTCCGGCTCAGTCGGATCCACTAACTTCAGCGGCGCGGCGATCACGATTTCGCAGACGGTGGATACGGCGAATCAGGTGTTTATCACGATAAGCAGCTTTGCCATCGATGCCACTTCGGCGCAGATTAGTATTGCAGGGGTCGGCACGTTCGATTTTGTGACGGCTACGCGCACGTTTTTCTGGCCTGGCACTGGGCTGATCGGCTTCTCGAGAACCGACTCCGAGGGCGGCTATGACCTGTATAATTCCGTCAACGGCGTTCCTTCTTTGGTTGGTTGGGACATGGCCACACCAATCGGGCCGGTTTCCTATGGATTTGCGTTCAAGCAGTGGGACCTTCTGCCCGTTCAAACTTCGGGGGGCGTCATAACTTTGGACGCCGCACAGGTCGCCGGAACGTTTCAGGCGGTGCGTGTAGCTACCGCTGTGCCCGAGCCAGCAGAGCTGTCGATCACGCTGCTGAGCATCACATCCTTCCTGGCGTTTCGGAAGCGACGCCGCTAACACCCTCGCGCCGCGCGCCGCAGAATCGTCGTTCCCCGCGGTTCCAGCGTCTCGAGGGACAGAAGACCAGACTCTCCCCATTCGCCGGAGAGGTCAGTCGGGGAGGGCAAACCCTCGAACCCTCCCCTTTTATGATCCCTGTTCCAACACCGAAGGGTTTACACTAAATAGAATATGGCTTGGTTTACCCGTCAGACGACGGGAGCGGTAGGCACACCGGAGTCCGAAAAGACCGTCAAAACCGAAGGTCTTTGGGAAAAGTGCGAAGGCTGCGGACAGATCATCTGGCGCAAGACGCTCGAAGAGTCGATGTTCTGCTGCCCGACCTGCAATCACCACTTCAAGATTGACGCTCGCCGGCGGCTGCAATACCTCTTCGACGATGGCACCTTCGAAGAGCACGACGCCGGACTCTCGTCCACCAATCCGCTGGACTTCCGCGACTCCAAGTCATACAAAGACCGGCTGGCCGCCATGCAGAAATCCACCGGCCTGCGCGACGCCATCATCTGCGCCTCCGGGACCATCAACGGCATCCCCGCCCAGGTGTGTTCGATGGAACTCAAGTTCGTCGGCGGCAGCATGGGTTCGGTCGTCGGCGAAAAGATCACCCGCGCGATTGAACGTTGCCTGGCCAAACGCCAGCCTCTGGTGATCGTGTCCGCTTCCGGCGGCGCGCGCATGCAGGAAGGCGCGGTGTCTCTGATGCAGATGGCCAAGATCTCGTCCGCCCTCATGCGGCTGGACGACGCCAAGCTTCCCTTTATCAGTGTGTTGACCGACCCCACCACCGGCGGCGTGTCCGCCTCCTTCGCCATGCTGGGCGACCTGAACATCGCCGAACCGGGCGCGCAGATCGGCTTTGCCGGACCTCGCGTCATCGAACAGACCATCCGTCAGAAGCTGCCGGAGGGATTCCAGCGCAGCGAATTCCTGGTAAAGCACGGGTTTCTGGACGCCGTGGTGCCCCGCCAACAGCTGAAGGATTACATCTCAAGAACCTTCCGGTTCTTCCTGTCGTAAGACAAGACAAACAGCACTCCGAAAATACGAAAGCCCCGGCGAACCGGGGCTTTTGTATTACTACGTAAGGGAGATTGTTCTTTTACTTGGCAGCGTTGCGGCTGCGGCGGCGGTAAGCGAGGGCCGCGAGGCTGGCGACACCCACGCCCATCGTCAGGATCGACGCCGGTTCGGGAACCGTCGGATCCACCGCATTCGGGATCACTACATTGGAGGTTCCGCCGACTCGACCGCCGTAGCTCAGGCCGTAAACCATCGCGAGGTACGATTCGTACGAACTGGTCGCCGTGGATCCGCCGATGATCGGGGTCGAACCGCCGGTGTTGGACGGAACGTAGCTGGAAAGATTCGAATAACCCGAATAATCCGATGCCCCAATGTACAACCCGCTAGCGGAGTTGTTGGTGGTCGTCGACGTCGTGCCTTGGCTACCCCACACGTTGATGAAATTGTTCGTCGTCACCGCGGAACTGCTACCGCTGTTGCTTCCGGTCCACGAAAAAACCGCGTTGAGCGGATCCTGGCTGGCCGTGACGTTGGTGTAATTTGCCGTGTAAGCGGTTGAAACTCCAGTGGAATGGTTAAAAGTGCCGTCGACTTCGGAGGAGGAGTTCATCCACCATTGTCCGCAGCCGGAACCCACATTATTTACACAGAGGTCCTGCGCCAGTGCGCACCCCGCTAACAGAAAAGCCAAACTTATTGTTTTTTTCATATCGTCCGCTCTTGCAATCCTCCACGATCCCCTTTTCAGGGTGCGGTACACTACACGATTGTATCCGAGACAGGACTAAAAGACAATAGGGACCGGGGATCTTTGTACCCCATTCTCAGGGAATAGTTCTAAGGTGTATGTACCACCTCAAACCCACTGAGAATACTAGTACTTTGGCGCACGGAAGATGCCCAACTACCCCTGCTTGAGGGTAGCCTGAATACGCTCCACTGCGGCTACTAGATTTTCCAACGAGTTAGCAAGACTGAATCTTAGATAACCATCCCCATACTCCCCGAAAGCAGTACCACTGAGGCATGCCACTCCAGCGTCATACAGCAGTGTGTGCGCTAGCTCACGCGATCCGAGTCCCGTATGACGGATGTTCGGAAATGCGTAGAACGCCCCCGTCGGTACTGGGCAACGAAGCCCAGGAACCCGTGCAAGCGCGGTACTAAATGCATCGCGCCGTTTTCGGAATTCGGCCACCATCGCCAGGCATTCGTCCTGCGGACCCTGCAACGCGGCGAGGCCGGCACGCTGTGTAAAACTGGCTGTGCACGAATTGGAATTCACAACCAGTTTGCTGATCGCGTCTGACATCCACGCCGGATAGACGCCGTAGCCGAGACGCCAGCCGGTCATCGCGTGGCTCTTCGAAAAGCCATCGACGATCACGGTCTGGTCGGCCATGCCAGGAACGGCGGCTATGGAGAACGGCGGTTCGTCGCCGAAGTAGATGGACGCGTAAATCTCGTCGGAGATCACCACGATGTCCTTGCCGCGCACCATGTCGGCGATGGCCAGGATGTCTTCCTTGGGGATCACGCCGCCGGTGGGATTGTGCGGCGAATTGAGGATCAGCATCCGGGTGCGGGGCGTGATCGAGTCGCGCAACTTGTTCAAATCGAACGAGAAACTGCGCTCCTCGACGAGCGGAATGGGTACCGGAACGGCTTCCAGAAAACGGACCAGCGAGGCATAGATCGGAAAGCCGGGATCGGGATAAATCACCTCGTCGCCCTTTTCGAGGACGGCCATCATGGCGAAAAACAGCGCCGGTTTTGCCCCCGGCATGATGCCGATTCGCTCGATGGCGACGTCGCGCAGACCGTGGGTTTGGGTCAGGCGCTCGGCGATGGCGGCGCGCAGTTCCGGCATTCCCATCGTGGGACCGTAATGCGTATAACCATCATCCAGCGCCTTTTTCCCCGCCTCCACGATGTGCCGGGGTGTGGGAAAGTCGGGTTCGCCGATTTCCAAGTGAATAATATGCTTCCCTTGCGCTTCCAAAGCGCGCGCCTTTTGTAATACATCGAAGGCGCCTTCAACGCCGAGCCGTCCAGTGCGTTCCGCCAAATTCCAGGGCATATGTGTTGGTTCCGACCTCAGTTTCTCACGATCCCGCGATTTCGACCCAATGTATGCGGGCGCCTTCAGCCTTGCAGTGAACATCCACTGCCGTCCAACCGTCGGTCTTGCCGGCCTTCCAGAACCAGCTTTTGCCTTGTGGATAAGGAGCCGTTCCCGCGGGTGCCTCGCCGATCAACGCCAAGGGTTGGGCGGAGCCGTTCAGGTGGATTTCCAGAGCCTCCGGCGGCGCTCCTTCAAGTTCGATGCGGAGCTTTGCATCGGCGAGCGGTGGACCCGCATGGAGGCGGAACATCGCGAACCCGGGACGTGAAAACGATCGCGGTAGTTGAGCGCCTTGCTGTTCGCCGGGCGCCCAGGTGTCCGAATAGGTGATCACATGCCGACGAGGCTTGCCGGCAAGCGTTTTGAGCTCGCCGCATTCCCGCAGCAGCGCCGGGTAATTTTCCAGATCCGGCATCGCGGTTTGCGAGTCCATGTAATTGAAAAGATAGACACGATCGGCGCCACGGGACAGCAGCGAAGCCGCCGCGCCGCGAACCGTCTCGAGCGAGTTGTACTGGATTTTGTACTCGTGATACGGCCGCAGTAGTAATTCCAGCCCGGCGCTGAGAACAGCCTTGTTTCCGATCAGCTGACGCCACTGTTCGATGGGCATATCGGTCTCGATCGAGGCCCAGAACGGCGTGACGGTGAGCAGTTGTACGGACCCGTCGTTGACCCATTTCGCCCCGTCCATCCCCATGGCCCAGGCGGTTTGCGGACGGGACGGAACGCGCGCGCCCAAGTCGATCTTGTGGCGGCGTTTCTTTTCCCACTTGTTCAGCAATTCACGGGTGCGGGCCATGAAAGCGTCCAGATGCGGGGCGCCTTCACGTTCGCGGCCGGGCTTGAAGTGGAAGCCGAAACGCATCCAGTCCAGTTCGAGACCGTCAAAGTCGTAGCGTTCGCAGTATTCCTCGACCAGGCGGAAATGATACTCGCGAACTTCGGGATGGGCGAAGTCGAAGGCGCGGTCCCGCCAATCGCCGGAGGTACGCCAGGGCATGCGGCGGAATTCGGGATGCTGGCGCCAGAAGTCCGAATGCATGTAGCTCTTTTCGTCGTCGACGTTGTGCAGGTCGTTCATGCGCATGCTGATCCAGGGGGACAGCTTTTTCTGGCGGGCGCGGGCGATCCACACGGCATACGCGTCGATCCCCTGGTTCTGGATTTGCCAGGCGGTGTGAACCCATTTGCGAGCGCCGGCCCGCGCGGCGGCGGGCGTTGAGGCGAACAACGGCTGATCGTCGGGACCTTTCGGATCGTACCCTTTCCAGATTGGGTCCCAGACTTTGGATGCAAAGCTCGTGCGCTGGGAATTGGCGGACAGGATCAGTTCGCGGACCTGGGTTCCGGCGTACTGGTCCACCCAGGAGGCCACCGATTTCGGCGTGAAGGTCTGGCCGGCGCGGGTGTAAAAGTAGTGGCTGTTGTCCTCGTTGAGGGCGAGGCCGCCGGAAACGCGCGGGGCGGTTTTGGCGGAGGCGCTGGCGGCCATGGCCAGGGGCGGTGCGATTTGGAAAAGGCTGCGTCGGGTCACTTGCCCTTAATGATACAGTGGGGCCATATGCAGAAGTGGATTGTGGCGCTTGCGTTGACGGCGGCCTCCGCGGGATTTGCGCAGGGCACCTATTCCAATCGCCGAGCGCCTGGTTTTTCGCTCCCGGATACGAACTTCAAGCGCTACGACCTGATGGATTACCGCGGCAAGTGGCTGCTCATCGACTTTATGCGGACCGACTGTCCGCACTGCAAAGCGTTAACCAAGATGCTCGAAAAGGCCAAGACTCGCTACGGGCAGAAGGTTGCAATATTGCAGATTGTAATAGCGCCGCCCGAAACGCAGGCGACCGTCGCGAAGTACATCGGCGAAAACAAGGTAACGTCGCCGGTGGTGTTCGACCAGGGACAGGTGGCCGCGTCGTACTTCAATGCGACGCCGCAGCGGTCCAGTTTCGATACGCCGCACCTGTTTGTGATCAATCCGGCGGGCCACATTGTGAAGGATTTCGGCCATTCCGACAGCACGCACGACGTCATTGAGGGCGACAGCCTGTTCAAGGAACTTGACCCGCTGATCCAGGCTCCACCCGCGCCCAAGAAAAAGTAAACGCCTATGTTGGCCGCCGCCCTGCCATTCCTCGCCTTGCTCGCGCAGCCTGCTCTGGTGGAGCAGATGCACAAGGCGGCCAAGGAAGGCGACGCGGTAAAACTACGCCAATTTCTGGACCAGGCGCTGCCGGTGAACCATCGCGACGCGCTGGGCGGAACCCTGCTGCACGACGCGGCCTGGAACGGCGATCCGGCGGTGGTAAAGCTGCTGCTGGAACGCGGCGCGCAGGTGGACGCCAAGCATCTGGAGGCCGGTTCGACGCCGCTGCACTATGCGGTAACCACCAATCATGCCGAGGTCGTGCGACTGCTGCTCGACCATGGCGCGAACGTCAACGCAACGTACCGTTCCGGCAGTACGGCGCTGCACATCGCGGCGGCGCGAGGCTATACGCGGATCGTCGAAATGCTGATTGCCGCCAAGGCCGAGGTCAACGCGCGCGACGCCAGCGGCAGCGCGCCGATCGACGAGGCGGCATGGCGAGGCTACGCGACGATCATCAAGATGCTGGTGGCGGCTGGGGCAGACGCCAACGCGCATATCAAGGACACTGGTGTTACGCCACTGCACGAGGCGGCGTCAAAAGGCCACGCCGAGGCGATTGAAGCGTTGCTCGACGCCGGCGCGGAGATCAATCCGTACGACGCCGCCGGCGCCACCCCCCTCGACGAGGCGTTGCGTTACCGCCATGCCCGCGCCGCCGATGTCCTGCTGCGGCGGGGCGCCAAGATGTCCGGTTCCGGCGACACCAGCCGCCGCGCGCTGCAGGACGCCCTGATGCGGGGCAACATGGAAGTGGTGGAAATGATGATCCTCCGGGATCCGAAAATGATCGACTCCCGGTACGACGGGTTCACGCCTTTGCATGCCGCCGCGTTGAAAGGGCATGTCGAGATCGTGACGTTCCTGCTGAGCCGGCAGGCCAATGTCGACACACGGAGTTCCACCGGCGGGACCCCGCTGCACGACGCCGCGCTGGGCGGACATACCGCGGTGGCCGAACTGCTGCTCGACAAGGGCGCGGCTGTGAACGCGGTAGACCTGGAATCGGGCGCCACACCGCTGCACCACGCGGCGTCGTGGGGGCGGGTGGCAATGGTCAAGCTGCTGTTGGAACGCGGCGCCAATCCGGCGATCCGGAACAAGGCCGGAAAGACCGCCGCCGATCTGGCAAAAGAGGCCGGTCAGGATGATGTACTTCGGTTGTTCCCCAAATAACTAGCCTGATAGTAGTGGTTCCCGCCGTGGTCTTCGAACTCCGCCGGCGTGTCGAACCCGTTTTCCTGTAACAACTTGCGATAGACGTCCGCGCCCAGCGACAGGGAAGGCGCGTCCGTCTGGGCGTCCGGCCATTCGAGCCTCTGCTGCGGCGCGGTGAACAGAAAGCTACCGCCGGGCCTCAGGATGCGGGCGGCCATGGCGATGACGTCCTTTTGCGCGGCTTCCGGCAAAAGGAACAGCAGGCCCCAGGCGATCACCCCGTCAAAACTCCGCTCGCCGCCGAAGTTGGCTTCGGTGACGTTGGCGCATTCGACGCTGACATCCGGCAGGCGTTCGACCAACGTCTTCAACAACGTGGGCGACGCGTCGACGGCGTGCACCCGGCATCCGGCACGAACAAGCGTGCCCGTAATCGGTTCGCCGAATCCGCAGCCCAAGTCGGCGACCAAGGCCTTCGGCGGTAGCGACGATGCCCAGGTCGCGGCTTCTTGGGCTCCGATGGACTGGTTCCGGCCAAACCGGAATTCCCGAGCGAAATTCTCATAGCCGTGACGCCACTCATAGAATTTATCCACAGCGGTCTCGATTCTCTTTGCAAAGTTTACAAATTTTTATCAAAAATAGTCGCAGCGCCTGTAACCGATGCTATACTGGCCAAGTTCCGGGCATGAGGCCGCGTAAAAAGAGCACTCAGTTCCAGATGTCGCAGGAGATCGTCTTTTGAGAGGGACCTTTTCGGCTGCTTCCGAGCAGCCAGTGAGTGTAAGTGTATTCTTCCCTGCCTACGGCGATGCCCAGACAATCGGCGGACTGGTCGATACCGCGTTTCGAACTCTGGAAACGGTGGCGCCGGATCACGAAGTTATCGTAGTCAACGATGGCAGCAAAGACAATACGGCCGAGGTTCTGGCCGCATTGCAGCAAAAGTACGGTGCCGGACGCCTCCGGATCGTGACTCACCCCACAAATCGAGGTTACGGAGCCGCTCTCCGGTCGGGATTTGCCGCCGCGACCAAGGAATTCGTCTTTTACACGGATGGCGATGGGCAATACGATCCTTCGGAGATCGCGAAACTGCTTTCGTTGGCGGGCCCGGGCGTCTGCTGGGTGAACGGGTACAAGACCTCGCGCTCCGATTCACGGCACCGGATTGTCATCGGCGCTTTGTACAACCTGTGCGCCAAGACGTTGTTCCGGATTCGCCTGCGCGACATCGACTGCGACTTCCGCCTGATCCGCCGCAGTTGTCTGGATGTTCCCGCGCTGACCGCCACCAGTGGAACAATTTGCCTCGAACTGGTGCGTCAACTGGAAACGGCTGGGTACCGCGCGGTGGAAACACCTGTGTCGCACCTGCCTCGCCTGCATGGCCAAAGCCAGTTCTTCCGTCCCCTCCCTCTGCTGCGCACTTTTGGGCACATTATGGCCCTCTATTGGCGGATTGTCGTCCGCCCGGCGCTCGCTCTGGACACCGGAGCGGCGGCTACCGCGCCCGAATGACCGAGTCGGTCACTGAATTGCTAGCTGTTCTTCCTTAGCTCTCTATGTGCTCGATGAATGCGGAAGAGTTCCGCAACATCCGGAAGACGGAAAGGCAATTCTGGTGGTTTCGGGGGATGCGGAAGATCGCGTTCCTGTGGCTCGACCCCTTGCTTCGTTCCTCCCATACCATTCACCATGCGGTCGAGGCCGGTTGCGGCACCGGCGGGTTCGCGCTGCAATTTGAGCGGCGTTATGGAGTCACGCTTGCGGGGCTCGATCTGGAACCGGAAGGCTTGCGGCATGCCGCCAGCTTGGGGCTGAAGCAACTGGTGGCCGGGGACATACGCGCGCTGCCGTTCGAGTCCGGGTCGGTCGACCTGCTGGTATCGCTCGATGTGGTGGTACATCTGGAACGGGGCACCGAACACCTGGCGTTTGACGAGTTTCTGCGAGTATTGAAGCCCGGCGGGTCGTTGCTGATCCGTGTTTCGGCGATGGATGCGCTGCGAAGCCGCCATTCCACGTTCACCTGGGAACGCCAGCGTTTTACGCGAAAGCGGTTGTGCCAGGGGCTCGAGCGCGCGGGGTTCGAAGTGCGGCGTATCAGCTACTTCAACTTCTTTCTCGCGCCGGTGGCGTGGTTGAAGTTCCGCATCTGGGAACCGTTGACGGCCGCGCCTCCGGCCAGCGGACTGGAGATGCCGCCGCGATGGTTGAACACGCTCTTCGAAAAATGCCTGCAAGCGGAATGTTGGCTATCCAAACATGGGGTGGATTTGCCGTTCGGGCAGTCCCTGCTTTGTTGCGCGACCAGAAGAAAGGTACGGTGACGCGATGATCCAGCGTCAGAACTTGTCGAGCATTGCGCTGATCGCGCTTGCCGTGCTGGGCATTGTGGCGTGCGTGGCGCTGGCGGCGCCATTTCTGGCGCCGATCACCTGGGCGGTGGCGCTGACGATTGGCGCAAAGCCGGTTCACCGGTGGATTCTGCAACGGATGCCGGGCCTTCCAAGCGTGGCGGCGGGGTTGACGGTGGTAGTGCTGGTGCTGGGTCTGCTGGCCCCGGCGGTGCTGATCGGACGGCAGGTGGCGCGCGAAGCCAGCCACGGCTATCAGGTGGTGCAGGGCATGGTGGATTCAGGGGAGTTCGAAGCCAGCATGAAGCGGCATGCGAAGGTCGCCGAATTCGTGGATTGGCTGCGGGAAAACGTCAGCTTTGAGGACGAGGCCAAGCGCGCCGCGCAAATGGTGGGAGGCTGGTTTCAAGGCTCCGTGGTGGCACTTTCGCAACTGGTGATCGCGCAGTTTTTCGTCTTCTTTATGCTGCGGGATCAGGCCAAGGGCGTGCAGGCGTTCCGGTCTCTGATGCCCCTGTCGCTGAAGGAGGCCGACGAGGTTCTGTCCCGCGTGACGACGATGATCCGCGCCACGTTGTACGGCACGCTGCTGGTGGGCGCGATCCAGGGATTCCTGGGCGGTGCGATGTTCTGGTTCCTGGGCATTCCGGCGGCGTTGCTCTGGGGTTGCATCATGGCTGTGATGTCGCTGGTGCCGTCGCTGGGGTCGTTCCTGGTGTGGGCGCCGGTGGCGGCGGGGCTTGCGTTGCAGGGCAACTGGGGAAAGTCCATCATCCTGACCGCGTGGGGACTGCTGGTGGTGAGCACGATCGACAACGTTCTGTACCCGATCCTGGTGGGCAAGGAAATTCAGATCCATCCGACGACGGTGTTTATCGCTTCGCTTGGCGGGTTGATCTGGCTGGGCGCGCCGGGCATCATCCTGGGTCCGGCATGCTTCGCGTTTTCCTCCGCGATACTGCAGGTGATCCGGATGCGTACCGTCGGGTCGCGGTGTGTCGAGGAAGCGGTGGTTTGATTACAGGCTGGCGGCGATGCGCCAGCCCATGTAGCCGGTAAACGCGGTGAGCAGCACGGCTCCTTCGCCACGCGTGATGGTGCGTCCGCTACGGATGGCGATGGGCAACAGGACGACAGTGAGCACGGTGAGGAACAGAAGATCCTCATGTCCGCCGGCGGGGATCGGCACCGCGCGAATGCTGCTAACGATGCCTCCGATACCCAACAGATTGAGGATGTTCGACCCCACGATGTTGCCGAGCGCGATGTCGGAATTGCCGCGACGGGCGGCGATGATGCAGGTGCTCAGCTCCGGCAGGGTCGTCCCCAAAGAGACGATGGTGAGCCCGACCACGGCTTGCGAAACGCCGAGCCCCAAGGCGATGTGAACGGCGAATTCCACGGTCCACTGGGCGCCGAGCGAGAGTCCGGCAAGCCCGGCGATGGTCATGGCGATTAGCTGCCACAAGGGTCTGGTGGCCCGGTTGCGTTCGGCGTCTTCCTGAATCTCTTCGAGGAAGGGATCCGTGGTGGCGCTGGCGTCGACGGCGTCGCGAGCCGTGTAGTAGAGAAAAATCGAAAAGAGCAGCAGCAGGATCAGGCCGTCGGAGCGGCCCCAGGAATCGGCCTCGACGGATTGGTTCAGCAGGCGGTCATGGGAGAGCACCAGAAGCGCGAGCGAGGCCACGATGAGCATCGGGATCTCGCGGGTGATGATCGACGGCGCCACGCGCAGAGGCCGCAAAATCGCGGTGATGGCGAGGACAAAACCTACGTTCAACAGGCAGGAACCGGCGATGTTGCCGAACGCCAGCGCCGTTTCGCCTCGCGCGGCGGACAGCGTGTTGACCACGAGTTCCGGCGCGCTGGTGCCGAAGGCGACCACGGTCATGCCGATGACGATTTCCGGTACGCCCAACGCGGTGGCGATGCCGGAGACGCCTTCCACGAAATACTTGGCGGTGAACAACAGCAATGCCAGCGATGCCGCCAGCAGGACGAGGTCGAGCGTCATCGGGAAGGCGGTTCGTGGCTAGGCCGCGGCGTCCTGTTCTGTCTCGCCGTCGCGGACCTCGGGAGCAACGGAAGGGAAGCAGGAAAGCGCATTCCGTCCGACGATGAGCAGCGTTTGGCGATCCGCGCCGTCGCGCGCCTGTACGGAAAGTCCCTGATAGACAGCCATCAGATAATGCGCCAAGCCGCTGGGATCGACGTCGCTCGTGAGGTCGCCTTCGCGCTTGCCCCGCTCCACGCGGCTGAGGAACAGGTCGAGCATACGGTGGCGCCGTTCCGTGATCCCGGCGCGGATCTTGTTGGCTCCAGGACCGGTATGAGTTCCGGCGATGGACAACATGCACCCGGCGGGCTGGTCCGACCGCAGGAGTTCAAAAGCGGCGGTAGAGAACAGTTTGCGGAAGGCCTCGCGCGTGGTGAGGCCCGGTTCTTCCAGAATTGGGCCGAGATAGCCGCCTCGGCTGGACAGAAAGCGGTCCAGCGCGGCGAAATACAGTTTTTCTTTGCCGCCATAGGCGGAATAGAGACTGGAAGGACTGATGCCCATTGTCGCGGTAAGGTCGTCGAGCGACGCACCTTCAAAGCCGCGGTCCCAAAAGAGAAGCATCGCTTTTTCCAACGTCTCGTCTTTATCGAACGCTCTGGGGCGTCCTCTCGAGGGGCGACTCATGAACGTGGCATCTACCTCCAGCCATATAGATCACCTGGGGAGGGAAATGTTCCAAGTGTGCCGCAGATGAGTTACACGTGAGGAGGATTTGGGTTCAGCGGTCTCTCACCGGCTTGCGGCCGAGCCATCGCCGCTAGAAGAGTTTTACGGCGCACAGCGCGCACTTCGACTTTACGGCGCGCAGCGGGCGCCGGGCGCACGGCGAACTTGCACCGTCTCCTTGCCGTTGGTGTCGATCTGCGCCGTTACCATCCCCTGCTGACCCGACGCGCATTCCATCAAACCTACCGATACGCGCGTACCGTTGCCACCCAGGAGTTTCGTCAACTGGCAGCCGGCTTTGGATGCCGTCTGATCGAGAAGCGCCTGCAATGCCGCGCTCGGCGTCACGATCGGGCGGAAATTCAGGAACTGGACCGTGGGCGGGTTGGTCGGCGCCAGCGTGAACGAAATTTCCACCTCGCCCTTGTCGCAGGACATGCGGAACTCGCCCCGTAACAGGTTCTCCGGGACCACCGCGCCGGGGTTGCTGCACGAAGATCCTACCTGCTTGCGAACGTCTTCCATGTCCTGGCGGCGGCTGGCGGCGGAAAGATCCATCAACAGGTTGTTGGCGGCAATCTTTTCGAGCTTCGCGTCATCCCACTTGTTCCAAAGGCCGGCAATGGCGTCGCGCGTCGAGGTCAGGACCGGCGACGGCGGCAAGATGCGAGGCTGCAGCGCTCCGGTGCGCTGCAGGATGTCGAACGCTTCGCTCAAGGCCTGCGAAGGAGCCGAATACGTCAGGTTGGTCATCGCGATCATGCCAACGCCGTATTCGGGCAGCCACATCATGTAGGAGCCGAAACCGGGGAGGCCTCCGCCGTGGCCGATGATGTGGGCGAAGCGGCAATCCTGCGAGACGCCCAGGCCGTAGCCGTAGCCGCCGCTGGTCGCCCGCAGGCGCGGTTCGCGGTCGACGGCGAGGTTGCCCGCGCGCCACAGCTTCTGCATCTCGCGGCGCGAGGCTCTGGAGAGCACGGGGCTGTCTTTGCTGTCGCGCGGAGGGAACGCGTCGAGTTGGAAGGCGACCCACTTGGCGAGATCGTTGGCGGTGGTGACGAGTCCACCCATCGAGCCGAACGAGCCGTGCTTGAGCGAGGGGATCTCGAAGTACTCTTCGTTGCCACGCAGGCCGTAACCGGTGGCGCGGGCGCCGGCGGGCAAAGCGCCCGGCTCAAGCGACGACGAGTTCATGCCGAGCGGCTTCAGGATCTTCGATTCGACGTACTGGCGGTACGGCATGCCGGAGGCGCGAGCGACCACTTCGCCCGCGAGCGCGAAGCCGTAGTTGGAGTATTCGTACGTGGTGCCCGGCGTGGTGGAAAACGGAATGCCCTTCTTTACCCATTCGTCGAGCGAACTGAGTGGCTCGCCCATTTGACGGTCGCCCCAGGGGTTGTCCTCCGGAAAGCCCGCGCTGTGGGACAGGATGTGGCGGATTGTGATGGCTTCGCTGTCGGTGGACGGGTATTTGTAGTTCTTGAAGGCGGGGATCCACTTTTCGAGCTTGTCGTCCAGCGAAAGCTTGCCTTCATCGCGGAGCTTCAGGACGGCGGCCGCCGTGAAGCTTTTGGTCATGGACGCGATGCGGAAGGCGGTGTCGGGGCTGACCGGACTGTTGGTCTGCTTTTCTCGTACGCCGAAGGTCTTGGTGTAGAGGAGTTGACCGTCGATGACGATGCCCCAGGAAGAGCCCGGGGTCTTGCGGGCGGTGTGGTAACGTTCGAAGACTTTTTCGATTTCCGGGAAGGCGGACCGCAGCTTGTCGACGCGCGCGATGCCGCCGTCGTCGGCGAATCGCGCGGTCTGCGCATCCGAGAGTCGCGCTGTTTGCGCGACGGCCGAAGTACTCCAGCAGGCCGTGCACAAGGCCGTCGCGAAAAACAGGCGTTTCATTGGCTTCTTCCTATTGTCCCGCCCAAGTGATGAGCGAATAGCACGGACGGGTGAGCGGGTCGTCGAACCGGTTGGGACATACGCGCAGCGCGTAGCCCAGGCGGCCCGTATGATGCGGCAGGACGTCGCGGCCGAACTTGTACCCGGCGCCATCCTGGCCGACCGGCGGCAGTACGATTACCTGCGTGTCTTCCAACTGGCCGGTTACGCCGACGCGACCGAGCACCGCTTCCACGCGGACGTCGTCCGGGCTCAGACCAGCCAGGTCCAGCACGGCTTCCATCGGAATGCGGGAACCGGTGGAGACGGGGTTGGCCGGCTCAGCGCCGATGTTGACGAAGCGAACCCGAGGCCATGCGTCGCGCACCTTTTGCAGCCAGCTGGTGGACTTGCGAACCTTGGCGAAGTGATCGGCCGAGACCTCCAGCCACGCCTTGTGGGACGGGGCGTAGAGCTCCGAATTGTATTCGTCCACCATGCGCTGGCAGGAGAACACGGGACTGACGTAGGTCAACGACTGCTTGACGCGGCGCATCCACTCCATCGGGATGCCACGTTCGCGGCTGTTGTAGTACGCGGGCAGGATTTCGTTTTCGAGCGTCGCGTAGATGGCGCGGGCGTGGAGCACGTCCTGGTCTTCGGAGTACTCTTCGCGGCCGCCGATGGCCCAACTGCCGCTCATCTCGTAGGCTTCGTCGAACCAGCCGTCGAGGATCGACAGGTTGAGCACGCCGTTCATCGCCGCTTTCATACCCGACGTACCGCAGGCTTCCTCGCCACGCTTGGGATTGTTGAGCCAGAGATCGACGCCCTGCACCATTTCGCGGGCGACCTGGATGCCGTAGTCTTCGAGGAAGATCAGGCGGTTGTTGGTGCCAGGATCGCGTGACAGGGCCACGATTTCCTGGATGAGGCCCTTGCCGGGCGTGTCCTTGGGGTGCGCTTTGCCGGCGATGACGATCTGCACGGGGTGCTTGGGATCGTTGAGCAGGCGCTTGAGCTTTTCAAAATCCTTGAAGATCAGCGTGGCGCGCTTGTAGGTCGCAAAGCGGCGGGCAAAACCGATGGTGAAGATTTCCGGATCGAACAGTTCCTGCATGCGCCGGATTTCGGACGGCGGCGCTTTGCGGGCGGCGGCGGCGGCGCTGGTACGGTCGCGGAAGAACTGCACGGCGCGGCGCTTGCGGCGGTTGTGCACTTCCCACAAATCCTGCGCGGGGATGTCCTTTACGCCTTCAAAGACCTTGGGATCGGTGTTGCGGTCGCGCCAGTCGGGGTCGAGGTGCTGGTCGTACAGCGAAGCCAGGTCCCCGTTCACCCAGGTGGGCAGGTGGACGCCGTTGGTGACGGAGGTAATGGGCACTTCCCAGGTGGGAAGGTTCGGCCAGAGGCCCTGCCACATGTCCTGCGACACGCCGCGATGGAGGAGCGACACGGCGTTGCGGTACGAAGACGTAAACATCGCCAGGATCGCCATGGAGAAGCGGTCCTGCGGTCCGGTGTTGCGCATGCGGCCAAGCGACAGGAAGGCGTCGAAGTTGATGCCGGCCTTGTTGCAGTAGTCCGCGAAGAATTCGTACACCAGGCCGTTGTCGAACAGGTCGATGCCGGCGGGCACGGAAGTGTGGGTGGTGAAGACGCTGTTGGAACGGACGGCTTCGATGGCTTCGTCGAGCGAGAGGCGCTCGCGTTCCATCAGCAGGCGGATGCGTTCGATGGAGATAAAGGCCGAGTGGCCTTCGTTCATGTGGTAAACGGTCGGGCTGAGGCCCAGGACTTCGAGCGCCCGGAGGCCGCCGATGCCGAGCACGATTTCCTGTTCGATGCGCTGGCGGGAGTCACCGCCATAGAGCATGTCGGTGATGTCGCGATGTTCGGCATTGCCTTCGTTCTGCGGGATGTTGGTGTCCAGCAGGTACAGCTTGACGCGGCCGACGTCGATCCACCAGACCTTGACGTAGACGCGGCCGGAGGGCAGGTCCACGGTGACGATCACGTCGCTGCCGTCGGCGTGTTTGCATTCGCGCACGGGCAGCGTGTAGAAGTCGTTGACGGGATTGCGTTCGGTCTGCCAGCCATCGGGGTTCAGGACCTGGGTGAGGTAGCCGCGCTGGTACAACAGGCCGATGCCGACAAGCGGGATTTCCGCGTCGCTGGAGGACTTCAGATGGTCGCCGGAGAGGACGCCGAGGCCGCCGGAATAAATGGGCATGCAATCGAGCAGGCCGTACTCCATCGAAAAGTAGGCGACGAGCTGTCCGGCGTGCTTAGGGGCGGCGCCAAGGTAAGCGTCATAACGCTCGCAGGCGCGCTTGTAGACGGCCAGGTAACGGGCATCGGCGGCCGCGCGTTCAAGCGCCTGTTGCGGCAAGCGGGCCAGCAGGATGATGGGGTTGTGGTTGCTCTGCTTCCAGAGGACGGGGTCCAGGCGGCGGAACAGCGCGCGAATGTTGTGGTCCCAGGACCACATAAAGTTATAAGCAATCTCGGAAAGGCGTGAGAGCGCCTCAGGCAGCGCGGGCCGGACGAGAATTTCCCGAAGCGGTTGAATCTGGAAAGCGGGCATGTCTAGAGCTTTTTATTGTAACGTCAGGACCCCGGTGTCAGCTTTCGAACTCTATCTTTTGCTGTGCCGGGGGTTCGGGCGGGCGTTCGGACATCTGGCGCCGCTGGTGGCGCAGCATGGCGGCGAGCAGTTGCCAGGTGGGGCCGGGCGTGTCGCGCCAGGGCGCCGGTACGGTGAGGACGCAGAAAGCCGTGGTGGCCGGGTCGTAATAGAAAAATCCGGCCTGGCGGCGGAGGATTTCGCGCCATTCCTCGCCCGAGGCATAGCCGGCTTCGATCCATCCGCATTCGGCGGGAATCTCGTGCATCTGGACGAGGCCGGGCGGCGTTACGAAGTAGAATTCATTCGAATACCGCATGCCGATGCGGCGCTTGAGCGGTTGTTT
>JAFDVT010000540.1 GCA_018268875.1 Acidobacteriota bacterium | reverse complement strand
TCGGTGGAATCGCTGGAAATTGCGAAAGGTTCGGCCTTCACCTTCTGCGTCCGCGCCGTGAACGTCGCCAAGTGGGAGCTGTCCGCCGGCCGTTGGCAGAAAGGCCCCGATTCGCACGGCGGATGCGCCGCCGACACGCCGCAGGCCACCACCACCTACACGATCAAAGCCATCGGAGGCATGGGCGAGGTGGATACAGAACGCGTCACCGTGACGGTCAAATAAGCTTCTACCGTGTGGCGTAACTCGGCGCCAGATGCCGTCCGGTCACGGCCGAGATCACCGACTGCGTCTTCGATAGCTCTTCCTTCACCTGTTCCAGTTGCGCCGCGCGAACCTGCTTCAGGCCCTGCTGCACGATGCCGAACACGACGTACCAGCCGATGACGCCTAGCAACAATTGCTTGGTCCAGAATGGCGAAGGAATGAACCCCGCGTTCCAGATCATGTGCAGGACCACCGGGATCATAAAGGCCTTCAGGAACTTCGGGTCGAACAGCATCGCCGGTTGAAACGGCTTGTCGCCTTTCACGCGCCACAGTGCGCCCGCCGCAATCGCCGTCCAGGCGACGTGGCAGAACGGGCTCAGCAAACCGCGTAAGACGATATTGGTGGTCATCGCGCCGCCCGCATACGCGAGCAGGTTCGCCCCGCGGAACGATGCGCGGCCCGACACCACGGACATCACCGGATCCAGGAACGAGTTGAACGCATAGCCCGCGCTTTCAAAGATCGCGAATCCCGCGCCAACCGCGGCGCCAAACAGCAATCCGTTCAGGATGTACTTGTATTTCAGGTTGCGGGCCACGATGATCACCGTTAGCAGCTTGCCCACTTCTTCGACGATCCCCGCCGCCGGTGGACCCAGAATGCTGGACAGGCTCGATACCGAAAATCCGACCAGCGAGATGAACAGCGACACCACGCCGCCCACGCACAGCAGCCCCAGCGTGTAGTGGAAGGAAATATTGCGAGGCGTGTTCAGCTCAAAGAACAGAATCACAGTGGCCAGCGGGAACACCAGCGAACCCATCATCATCAGCCCGGGCAGCAGATTCATGTTCGTGAACTGATGCCACGCCATCAGGAACCCGAAGTAAATCAGGCCCATAAAAATCAGCACCCGCATAAAGAACCACGGCTTCGGCCAGCCGGTCACCGCGTTCTCAATCGGAGGCGTTGTTTTCGAAGTGCCGCAGATAAAGTATTCGTCCACCTCTTCCTGCGACCGCTTCTTGAACACCTCGGAAAACATCTCGCCGAGGCTGAACCCTTCCAGCTTCTCGGTGGACGCCAAGGAGTTCAAACGGCTTCCGACGCTGTCCAACAGTCCACCCAGCGTGAACGACTGATTGCTGACCTGCCACGTCGACGCCCCGATCGTAAACGTCTGCCCCAGCATCAACGCGCCCTGGCTGGGAGTCATGCCGTTGATGTTGATCGACCCGTGCGGGCCGGTGCGGAAGTTCAGCATGTTGTTCGACCACGACAACATCACATGATGGTCGGCCACCGACGGATCCTGCTGGCCGATGCCCGCCACTCGCCCCAGCGTCACTTCCTGCGCGCTGATGACGAATACTTTGCCGTTGTCGGGACCCGAGATGCAGCGCAATTGCACGGCCCCAATGGCCGTAGGCACGGGCGCCGCGGCCATCGGTTTCGGCTGTTGAGGTTGGGGTTGCGGCGCCTGCTGTACCGCGGGTGCCGGCGGAGTTGCCGGAGCAGGAGGCGGGGCTGCCAGCAAGTCGGCGAATACCGCTTTTGCCGGCTGCCACTGCTGCCACCCGGCGCCCGCAACCATCGTCTCCGGCGGAATGCGCCCGCCTCGAACCAGGTCCAGGAGCTGCTGCTGCGAAACGGGCCCACGTGACTCGTTCCCATCCAGGTAGTACCATTGGCCGCCAGGATTCATTAGGTCCGCTTCCCCCCGAGTTCTCTAGTCTAACCCTTACACATTACTGCGGCCAAAACCGCAAATATGGCTCATTTTTCGCCATACGCTGGACATAAAGCGCCGCCTCGCGCGCATGGTAATCGCCCCACATCGACGATTCGCCGTTCGGGATGCTTTGCCCCTTGCCAACATGGTCCCAGCCATTCGGCCGGTGATAGATGCTGTGCAGAATCAGACCCTGGTGCGCTTCATCGGTGCTCAGGTACGGCTCTTCCAGCAACGTCGACAGAACCGTCAGTCCAGCCTGCCGGTAGTGCTTCGCCTTCTCGGCCTCGCCCTTGGAATCGAGCCACGCGCCGAACCGCAGCAGCCCTTGCGACGCGATACAGGCCGCGCTTGAATCCACGGGCTCGTAGGCGTTGTACGGATCGGACGTCTTTTCCTGATAGTTCCCCAGCTTGTGGAGGTTGCCCGCGCCGGTGTCCCACATGGGAATGCCGTCCAGCGTGGTCGCCCGTTCGATGAAGAAGTCGCTGACGTCCTCCGCTGTTGTGCGCAGCAAAGCGGTAACCGCGGCGCGGCCTCCAAACGCTTCCAACTCGGCATCGGGAACCGTCTCGAAGTATTCTAACTGCTCCGCATATCCAGTGACTGCCCACGCCAGGCCGCGCGTCCACGTCGTGAACGGCGAAAAGCCCTGCTGCGAATTCGGGCACCGGAACGCCCCGTCGTTGACGTTGAAGATCGCTTCATGCGCCGTGCGGCCACGAACGTCGTACGCATCGCGCCCCTTGCCATGAAAGATTCCGTAGCGCGAGGTCGCCTCGGCATGCGCCAGTAACCGTCCCAGCAGGCTCACCTTGCGGTCGCCTTCGCCCATCATTTGATGGCCCAGCCGATGGCCCACAGCCAACGACCGTAGCGACCGGATGGTGTCCACAAACAACGAATGGGGCCCGTTAAAGCTATAGATGTAGCCAGCGTCGCCCGTCAACCACGAAGGGACATTTGCCGCGCGCGGAATCGCGGTCCAACGGGAAGCCTGCACCGCCGCGCTGACCTTCAGCGCCATACGGTAGAACTCCTTTTCCCAATCGGAGGCGCCGGTGCGGCCTTCAAGTGCGAGGCGCAACAGGTTGCCGTAGGTCGAGACGTTGTTGAAGCCGTGATCGTGCACGCCGGTGTGCGAAACATGCGGCGCCATCAGGTCCAATGTGCGCTGCCGCCCGCTGTTCAGGAACCATTCGTCCCCCGTCGCGTCGTACTGCAGGATCGCCGAACCGAACTGGAATCCTTGCGTCCATTCGGTCCAGCCGCGGGCCGTGTACTTGCCTTCCACGGTGAATACGGGCGTGCCGTTTTCCGGCTTATAGCTGTCTTCGATGCTTCGGATCTTGACGGCGGAAAGTTCCCACAGCTTGGCGATTTTGGGCAGAAGCTGGGCAGGTGTCAGGTCGAACTGAATTCGCATTTTGTCGAATTCATTTTAGTAACATGGCGCTGCCGAACTTATGCGGACGCCACCGGAACATTGCCGGCTGCCGCGGTTGCCTTACGCACGTCCACGAACCACAACAGCAGCATTCCGATCACAAAAAGCGCCACCAGCGACAGGATTCCTTCGCGGTAGCTATGCGTTTGATTTCGCACGATCGCAAACAATGCCGGCCCCAGCCAACTCGTACCTTTGTCGCTCACCTCGTACAGAGAAAAGTACGCCGCCTCACGGCCTTTGGGGATCATCAGCGAAAATAACGACCGGCTCAGCGCTTGCGTACCGCCCATCACAATCGCCACCACCGCGGCGGCGATAAAGAACCCCTTGGTGCTGTACACCAGCGCGTACATCGCCACCACCACGCAGGTCCACAGCACGAGCGCCGTAAAAATCGCCCACTTCGCCGTGATCCGCTTGGCCAGCCAGCTGAAGATCATCGCGCCGGGAAACGCCACGATCTGCACCATCAGGATCGCTGCCGTCAGGTCGGACTGTTCCATCTTCAATTCTTCGGCTCCGAACTGTCCGGCCAGCGTAATCACCGTCTGCACCGCGTCGTTGAAGAACAGATACGCGCACAAGTACAGCAGCGTTTGCTTGTACCCGAACATGTCCTTCACCGTGTGGCCCAGTTCCTTGAAGCTCTGCACGATGACGTTTTCGCCCGGCACGCGTTGTACGCGCGGCGGATGATTCTTCAGTCCGGTCATCGGGATCAGCGCGAACACCGCCCACCACAGTCCCGCCGATGCCAGGCAGATGCGAACGGCGTGTCCCGTATCGAGCCCGAGCTTTCCCGCATTCAGGAACAATCCCAAGTTCAAAATCAGCAGCGTCGCGCCGCCAATGTAGCCCAGCGCGTAGCCTTTTGACGAAACCGCATCGCGCTCGTCTTCGCTTGCCAGTTCGGGCAGAAACGAGTTGTACACCACGTTGCCCGCGCCAAAACAAAGGTTCGCCAGCAGAAACAGGAATCCGCCCACCAGGTAGTGGTCGCCCTTCAGAAAGTACATCGACATGGTGGCCGCCGCGCCGGTGTACGCCAACCCGCCGAGCAACCATTTCTTACGTGGACTCGAGTCGGCAATCGACCCCAGCATCGGCAATACCAGCACCTGCGACATCACCGACAACGACACCAGCGTCGCCCAATACGACCCATGGTCGAGCAGCACGCCAAAGATGTTGATGTTGCCGTTCGCGTCCGCGCCGGCCTTCGCAATCGACGTGATGTACGGCCCGAAAAACAGCGTAACGACCGTCGTGGTGAACGCAGAGTTCGCCCAGTCGTACCAATACCATTTCTTCTGTTCGGCTAACCGCGGATGGGGGGCGCTCATGCGTCAACGGCAGCCGTCTGCTGCTGGGCTTTCTCGACAATCTGCTTCACGGCCGGGTAATCCTTCTTGCCGCTGCCGAGCAGCGGAACTTTATCGACGTACAGGATCTGCTTGGGAATCGCCAGTTCGGGCGCGCCCAATTCACGAGCAGCCGCCATCAGCGCATCGCGCTTCAGGTTCTTATCCTGCGTCACCAGCACGATCATCTCTCCGCGTTTCGCGTCCGGTTTCGTGCTCGACGCATGCGCCAGCTTCGGCGACACATGCTCGGCCAGCTTTTCCACCAGTTCCAGCGACACCATCTCGCCCGCGATTTTCGCGAACCTCTTGACGCGTCCGACAATCTTTAGGAACCCGTCGGAATCGATGTCCACGATGTCGCCCGTCGGGTACCACCCGGGGCCAAAAGTCGACGAAGGCGGCTCCAGCACGCCGGGGTTCGACTCTTTCCAGTACCCCAGCATCACGTTCGGTCCCTTCACGTGCAGCAGCGCGCCGTGATCGATGCCGGGAACCGTTTCCAGCTTGTACTCCATGCCGGGAAAGATCTGTCCCACCGTGCCCGTTCGATTGGCCAGCGGCGTATTGGCTGACACACCGGGCGAACATTCGGTGGCGCCATACGCCTCCAAAATGCGCACGCCGAACTTGTCCGAATACAAGCGGCGAACCTCGTCCGTCAGTTTCTCCGCGCCCGACACGACATAACGAATGCTGCGGAAATCGTAGGTATTCGCGCGTTTCGCATAGTTGGCCAGGAACGTGTTCGTCGCAAACAGGATCGTGCAATTCCGGTCGTAGGCGATCTCGGGGATCACCCGGTAATGCAGCGGCGACGGATACAGATAAATTCGCGAACCCGTCAAAATCGGCAGCAAAAACCCACCCATGATGCCGAACGCGTGAAACAACGGCATTGACGACAGGAACTTATCCTTCGGCTGCACATCGATCACGGCGTGCAACTGCATGACGTTGGTGTACAGCGCGTCATGGCTCAACACCACGCCCTTCGGCTTGCCCTCGGAACCGGAGGTAAACAGCACCACGGCCGGATCGTCCGGCTTGCCCACCCGCATCACCGCGCGAGGATTGCGCAGCGCCCGCAGGATCAGCCAAAGCTTGTCGCCCAGCGTCAGCTTCGGCCGCAAATCTTCGAGGTACACAATGGCGACGTCGCGCAGTTGCGGAATCAGCTTGCCGAACGGCGCCTTTTCCAAAAACGTTCGCGAGGTCAGAATCGTTTTGATCTTCGACGCGCGTATCGCGCTCTGCATGCCATCGAGGCCGGCTGTGTAGTTGATCATCGCGGGCACGCGGTTGAACGCCCACATCCCCATGCACGTGTACAACGCGGGACCGGCATTCGGCAGCAGCACGCCAACCACTTCTTTTTCCGCGGAAATCTTCGAAATCAGCCGCCCCAGCGCCAGCGATGCCTTCATCACCGTGCCGTACGTATCGTTGGCGGGACGTATGTCTTCGATCATCAGACGGTCCGGTCCGAACAGGTCGTAGGTGTCCACGAAATGCTCGAACAACGTTGCCCGCTTGCGATCGGTCACCACCATTTCCTGCATCATGCGGCGCATTCGGTCGCCGGCGATGCGGCGTCGTTCCTTGGCAGTGACGTCCTGCGGAACTTCGATCTTGTGCGCCGGGTGAATCGTCAGTTTGATCTTCGGAAACGCGCTGCCGGGGAATTCATTCTTGTCCATCCGGCTCGCCCAATCCACATGCACCGCGTTCTGAATGTGCACGGTGACCACGCTGGCGCCCGTTTTGGCGGCCATAAACGCGGTGCCTTCGTAAATCTTCATCAGGTGCGCGGTCACCGTGATGCGGCCTTCCGGAAAGATGCCCACTGGCTTGCCCGATTCGATCAGAGCCATCGCCTGCTTGATCGCAAACGGATTCGCTGGATCGAGCGTCATGTGATTGACGAACTTCAAAAGGAATTTGAAAAATGGCTGTGCCGCAATTTCGGTATTCACCAACCAATACGGATCCACGGGCAAAAACGCGCCAAGCAACACGCCGTCCAAAAACGACACGTGGTTGGCGATAATCAGCAGCCGGTCATGCTTTGCGATCGTGCCCTCTACCTCGACACGGAAAACCAGGCGCAGCAATAGCCGCATCACGATCTTCAACATATGGTTCAGTGTACTCTTCCAAGCGCAAACTAGAGTACTAACGCGTCATTGCCGGTACCAGAAATCTAAGTGGATCGTGCGATTCACAGTATTGGCACTATCCGGCGGGTTCTCCCACGCGCCTTGGCCCTCCAAACTCAACTTGTCGTGAACCAGAATTTGTTTCAAGTGGCGATTGTCGGCTTCGGCCGCTCCGGGATGGCGCACGCCAGCGCCTGGAATGCTTTGGAAGGCGCTCGCGTCGCAGCGATCGTCGACGATTCCGTCTCCGCACGCCAACGCGCGCACGGCCTCGGCATCCCCGCCTTCGAGGACCTCAACGCGCTCGCGCAATCGTGCATCCGTATCGATGCCGCCAGCCTTTGTACGCCCACGGTTTTTCATGAAACGCAGGCGGCTTCTCTGTTGTCCGCCGGTATCCCCGTCCTCTGTGAAACGCCCGCCGCCAGCACGCTGGAAGGCGCCCAGCGCATCATGGCCGCGGCCTCTGCCACCGCGCCGCTACAGACCATTTCGCGATACCGCCACCTCTCCGAAGTACGCAAAGCGCGCGCTCTGCTTGCCCACGGTGTCATCGGCGACCCCGTGCTCTTCCACGGCGATTTGTCCCAGACCGAAGACATGTCCGAACGTTGGAACAGCGTCCCGCAGTTTTCCGGCGGAGGCGTCCTGATGGCGCAAGGTTGCGAGGCCGCGGACCTCGTGCGCTTCCTCATCTCGCCCGTTGCCAAGGCGCAATGTGTTCCGGTACAGCCCGTGCAAGCGCTTGGTGTCGAAGATTCCGCGCTGTTGCTGCTGAATACTGAAAGCGGCGTCGCCGGCAACGTAACGCTAAGCTGGAGCCTCGCCAACAATACTGGCGTGTACCTCTCCATTCACGGCACAAAAGGCTCGATTGACCTTGGTTATCAGGAAAGCTGGCTGCGTGTGGACGGAGAAGCGCCGGTCCGCATCGCCGGCGAATCCTGCATGAACGCGGCCTACCGCCGCATGGTCACCAACTTCCGCGAATTCTGCCTCACCGGCGAGGACCAATGGATTGCTCCCAGCGACATCGTCGCCGGTGCCGCCGTGATGGAATCGGCTTACAAATCCCTGCAAACCGGCCGTTGGTCGCGTGTGACGCCTATGCCCGCCGCGCGAGTCTACTCTTCAGTTCAGGCAGCGGCAGCGTGTTCATAACGTCGGCTTTGGTCAGCCATCCGCGCCGCGCGGTCACCACGCCGTAACGCATGTTGCCCAAGTGCTTGGGATGATGCGCATCCGTCGAAATCACGAACTTTACGCCTCGTGCCTTCGCGGCACGAAGTAACGGACCATGGATGTCCAGGCGTTCGGGACTCGCGTTCACTTCCAGCCAGACGCCCTTGTCCGCGCACGCCGCGGCGATGCGCTCAAAGTCGAACGGGTACGATTCGCGATGCATCAGAATCCGCCCGGTCGGATGCCCGATCACGTCCACATTGGGATTCGAAATCGCGCCCAACAGCCGCTCCGTCATCTCCGCGGACTCGATGTTCATGTTGTTGTGAACCGACCCGATCACGAAATCGAGCGACGCTAATGCGCTATCGTCCAGGTCCATCCGGCCGTCGCGCATGATGTCGCACTCGATGCCGGAAAAAATGTGGATGCCCAATCCGCCGTCTTCATTCAACCGTCGAACGCGCTCGGCAAACGCCACGACGCGAGCCTCATCCAGCCCATTCGCCATCGCCAAGGCCTTGGAGTGATCGGTGATGGCGATGTATTCGTACCCCGCCTCTCGCGCCAATTCGGCCATCTCTTCGAGCGTCGCGCGGCCGTCGGTTTCCCGCGTGTGCATGTGCAGGTCGCCACGCATGTCGCCGAGCTCCAGCAGCGTGGGCAGCGCGTTGTTTTCCGCCGCCTCGATCTCGCCGCTGTTCTCACGCAGCTCCGGCGGGATCCACGCCAGGCCCAGCTGGCCGTAGATTTCTTGCTCGGTCTCACTCGCCACAATTTGGCCGCCGTCCAGTTTTGACAGCCCGTACTCGTTCAGCGTCAGCCCCAGCTTCAAGGCCCGCTGCCGCAGCGCGACGTTGTGTTCCTTGCTGCCGGTGAAGTACTGCATCGCCGCGCCGTAACTTGCCGCTGGCAACGTCCGCAAGTCCACTTGTAGACCTTCGAGGCCAAACCGGATGCTCGCTTTGTTGCCACCGCGTGCCAGAACTTCATGCACACGAGGATGTTTGGTAAAGTGCTCCAGCGTCTGTTCCGCTCCAGGACCCGTGGCCAGCAGATCCAGATCGCCGACTGTCTCTTTGCCGCGCCGCAGGCTGCCGGCGAACTGCACCCGTTCGACGCCCGGCATCTCCAGCAGGTAGGTGGACAACGTATCCGCCGTTTGCTGTGCGAAATTGATCAGGAAGCGCCCCGCCGAGTTACGATACGCGGCGATCGACCGCAGTACCTTCTCCTCGAGCTTTGTGCCCATGCGAGGCAACTCCGCAAGCCGGTGTTCCTTGCAGGCGCGTTCCAGATCGTCGACGCTGGTGATGCGTAGATGCTCAAACAACAGCGCGACGCTCTTGGGACCCAGCCCCTGAATCTTGAGCAGTTCCAGAGCCGTCGGCGGATACTTTTCGAGCAGCTTGTCCCGCTTGTCGAAGGACCCGCGCTTGGCGAGCTCCTCCAGAACCGACGCGATGCCTTTGCCGATGCCGGGAACGTCGGTAACCTTGCGGTCCTCCGAACCCAGCATCGCCATTACGCTCTCGGGGCAGCTTTCAATCGCCGACGCCGCATTGCGATAGCTTCGTATCCGAAAGCCATCCTCCGCGGCAATTTCCATTAAATCGGCGGTCTCCGATAAGATCCTCGCTACCTCGCGGTTCTGCATCAACCTCTATTATTGACTGGCGCTCACCGAGTTGATCTGCACCATCAACCCTGTTGGCGAAGACGAATTGTTGTTCACCACAAAGTCCAACTGGTTGACGCCCGCCACAAACCCGTGATCGATCCGCAGAGTACCGGGCTGGAAGAGCGAAGGCTTCTCGAGAATCCCGACCAGCGTTCCGTTCAGGTACGCCAGCGCGCCGTCGTCCGCATCCCACACGCCTTCAATCACAACCGAATTCGGATTGAAGCCCGTCGTGTTGAACGTCGTCCGGTAACGATACGTGCCAATCGCCGCGCGTTCTTCAAACACCGGCGACGGTGTGATCCACGCGCCAACGCCCCACAACACAGTGGAATCCACCAGGTCGGGGCGATAGGCGGGGCGCGCCAATCCCAAGCCGTCGATCAACTGGTAGTTCGGATCGATGCCGCCAATCGTCGTACGTCCCGTGGAGAACACCGCCAGTTGCGGCGCGCTCTGCAGAATGTCGACACGCACCGTCGTTTCGCGAATGATGTCGCCCCAACGGCCGCGGATCGTAATCGGGTACTGGCCGCGTGCGATGTTGTTGCTCGCGGTCACCGTCAACGTCGTCGACACCACCGCCGCCGGAGGATTGAACGCAAACGTGAACCCGGCCGGCGGATTCACGATCGAATACACCACCGGAACGTTGTCGAATGTGAAGTTCGGCGTCGCGCGGATGTCGAAGGTCGTCGACTGTCCGTAGTTGATCTGCCGCACGCCCGGATCCGGCGTAATCACAAAGTCAGGACCCGGATTCGTGCCCTGCGACACCGAGAACGCGCCCAGAATCTGGACATGCAGGCCGCTCGGATTCGCTTCGTTCGGCGCGCCGTCGTTGACGACGACAAAGTCCAGATTGTTGATCCCGTCGCGGAAGCCGGACGTGATGGACACCTGCCGCATGGCCGCAAAACCAGTGGCGTAGTCGATGCGGTCCTGCACCACGCCGTTCAATTCCACGCGGCCGCGATTGTCGGCCGCCCATTCGAGCGCCAGCATCGCATCGGCAAGATTCCGGCC
>JAFDVT010000053.1 GCA_018268875.1 Acidobacteriota bacterium | reverse complement strand
GCCGTGTTACGGTCCAGCCACGCGTCCACCATGTTCAGCTTGCCGATCGCGCCCTGCTCCAGCAGTTCCTTCGCCTTCTGGAACACCAGCGACGACGCGTATTGCGACCCGATCTGCACGATCTTGCCGCCCGACGCCTTCTGCGCGTCGATCACGCCCTGCCCTTCTTCAACCTTCTGCACCATCGGCTTTTCGCAGTACACGTCTTTGCCCGCCGCCAGCGCGTCCTTGGTGATCCGCGCATGCCAATGGTCGGGCGTCGCGATGATCACCGCATCCACGTCCTTGCGGCCCAGAACCTCGCGGTAATCGCGGGAGGTAAAGATGTCCTTGCCCCAAACCTCGCGGCAACGTTCCAGGCGTCCCGTGTACAGGTCGCAAGCCGCCACCAGCTTCACACCATCGAGCGAGGTCGAACTGCGCGCGTCGCCCTGCCCCATGCCGCCCGCGCCAATCAGCGCGATTTGAATCGTATCGTTCGTCGCCATGGCCGTCCTCCCCTTATCCCTTCACCGTCATCGTTTGCGGATCCCATTCGATGGTCTTCTTCTGGTCGTAGCTGACGTTGGACAGCACCGCGGGACCAGCCGCGCGCAAGCCGAACGTGGCATCCTCGATCACCGGCTTGCGGGACCGCACAGCCTCGATAAAGTTGCGATGGTGGTCCAGATGGTCGCTGTAGCCGGGAGGCGGAAGGTATTTGTCCTCATCACGGGCCCGCATCGAGTCGGCATTCGGACGAACCACCGGATACTTGGCGCGATGCTGCCGCGTCACTTCCTCGCGAATCTTCTCGGAAAACGTACCGATGCTCAACCCCGGGTCCACTTCGCGAGGCGGGCGCGAAATCGTAACCCCGTCGTCCACCATGATCACGCCCTCGCTGCCCACAAACCGGAAGCCGCTGCTGCCGCCGTTGCCGCTGACGAAGTTCACCCGCAGCGACAGGTTGAACGCCGGCTGCTTGGCCGTGGCCGGATAGTCGTAAAGCCCAACCATGATGTCCGGCACGTCGCGGCCATCGTTCCAGAACCGCAGTCCGCCGGTCGAAAAAATGCGCGTCGGACCGTTGGTTTCGAGAATGTGATGCATCCCGCTGAACAGATGCACGAACAGGTCGCCACAAACGCCCGTGCCGTAATCTTTGTAGTTCCGCCAGCGGAACAGGCGAATCGGTTCGAACGGACGCTTCGGCGCGCTGCCCAGGAAGCGGTCCCAGTCGATGTTTTCCGGCGACGCGTCTGGCGGGATCGAGTACTGCCAGGCGCCGATCGCGGAATTGCGGTCCCACCACGCCTCGATCAGGTTCACCTCGCCGATCGCGCCCGCTTTGATCAGATCCTTGGCCTTCTGATAAACGATCGAACTCACCCGTTGCGACCCAACCTGAAAGATCCGCTTGTTCCGGGCCTGCGCCTCGATCACGGCCTTGCCCTGTTCCACCTTTTGGACCATTGGCTTTTCGCAGTACACGTCTTTGCCGGCGTCCATGGCGTCGATCGAGATCTTCTGATGCCAGTGGTCCGGCGTCCCGATGATCACGGCGTCAACGTCCTTGCGCGCCAGCACCTCGCGGTAGTCGCGCGTCGAAAACAGATCGTTGCCCCAGCGTTCCTTGGCCCGCGCGATGCGGCCATCGTAAATATCGGCCACCGCGACGATCTTGGTCCCGCCCACCGCGAGCGAACTGATCGCGTCGGCCGTACCCATGCCGCCCGCGCCGATCAGCGCGATCTGGATCGTGTCGTTGGCCGACCTGGGCCGGGCCGTTTGAGCCATCGAGGAGACGCCAGCGGCCGCTGCAGCCGCCGAACCGATAAAGTGCCGTCGGGAATGTGGCATAACGCCCAGTGTATCTCCGCCAGCGTAACAATAGGGACATGAATACGGACACGTTTCTCAAAGGCAAAACGGCCATCGTCACCGGCGGTACGCGCGGCATTGGACTCGCCATCGCAAAAGGCCTCGCCAGTCACGGTTGTTCTGTGGTGATCTGCGGCCGTACGCAAAAACCCGTGGACGATGCCGTCGCCGCCATCCGGGCTACGGCGAATGGGGGTAGCAAGGCCGCCGGCATACCCGCCGATGTGTCGAATTATGAGTCGGTCGTGGAGTTCTTCCGTTTCGCGGACGATCAACTGGGTGGAATCGACATTGTCGTGAATAATGCGGGCATCGGGATCTTCAAGAAGACCTCGGAGCTGACCGTCGAAGACTGGCGGCGCACCATCGGCTTGAACCTCGACGGCGTTTTTTACGTCACCAAGGAGGCGCTTCAACGGTTTCAGAAGCAGCCAGGCGGCGGCTATCTCTTTCAGATCAGCAGCCTTGCGGCCAAGAATCCGCTACCGGGCGGATCGGCGTATAACGCGTCGAAATTTGGTTTGAACGGGTTTAGCGAGGCATTGATGCTCGACCATCGCCAGGACAACGTCCGCGTAACCAGCATCATGCCGGGGAGCGTATCCACCGAGTTTTCAACGGGTGGATCCACCAAGGGAGCAGATTGGAAGATTGCTCCGGAGGATATCTCGGACATCGTAATTTCGCTGTTGCGCCTGCCCGGTCGTACGCTGGTAAGCCGGGTGGAAGTAAGGCCTTCGAAACCACCGAAGTCGTAGAGAATGGACCACATTAAGGATCGCCCTCACACGCATTCCCTCTCCAACTCCTCCCGCTTGCGCCGATGAGGCAAACATAACGCAATGAAGATCGCACCAAACAACGCGCCAAACAACGCGAAAGTGCAGGCGGAGCGGGTTCGACCGTGTTCCTGGACACAGGGTTTGTGGACAAACCGAAATTCGGCGATGGGGATGGCCTTGGTAAAAGTACGAATACAAAAGATGGAAAACAAACTGGGCGCAAACCTGGCAGGGGAAGCAATCACATGCGCCTGAACGGTCTGCAGATTGATTTACCGCAGGCGGGGGAACGCTCACGTTCGGGCCGTTCGTCGATGGCCCCCAGGCAGGTGAACGAACGGCTGGACCCGAACCGTACCGGGCGCGACGCCGTCGCTCTCGAAGGCGGCCTGAAGCGGCTCATCGTGGGGCAGGATGAGGCGATCGAACAGATCGTCAACATTTATCAGATGTACCTCACCGGGCTCTGCGCGCCGGGGCGTCCCATCGGAAATTTCCTGTTTCTCGGCCCTACCGGTACCGGGAAAACCCGCATCGTCGAAGCCATGGCCGAATGCCTGGTGCGCAATCCCCGCGCGGTCATCAAAGTGGACTGCGCCGAATTCCAGCACAGCCATGAAATCGCCAAGCTGATCGGCTCGCCGCCCGGCTACCTGGGACATCGCGAAACGCATCCGCTGCTCAGCCAGGAGGTGCTGAACCAGCATCACACCGACCGCTGCAAGATGAGCTTCGTCCTGTTTGACGAAATCGAAAAAGCCAGCGACGCGTTGTGGAACCTGCTGCTGGGCATTCTCGACAAGGCGACGCTGACGCTCGGCGACAACCGCAAGGTCGATTTTTCCCGCTGCCTCATTTTCATGACCAGCAACGTCGGAGCTTCGGAAATGAGCTCGATCCTCAATCCGAAGATGGGCTTCGGCGCGCCCGCCGCGCAAACCCGGCTGAAGGCCGGCGACACCGGCGTAGTCGGCGACATGGGTGGCAAGATCACGCGCTCCGGCATCGAGGCCGCGCGCCGCAAGTTTCCGCCGGAATTTGTCAACCGCCCGGACAAGATCGTGGTGTTCAAGCCGCTCGGCAAGCCGGAACTCACACGCGTCCTCGATATCGAACTGAACATGGTGCAAAACCGTGTGTTTGAAACCTCGGGCCCCAACGCGTTCCTGTTCAATGCCACCGACGAGGCCAAGGAACTGCTGCTCACCCAGGGTACCGACGTGAAATTCGGTGCCCGTCCGCTCAAGCGAGCCATTGAGCGTCTGCTGGTGCACCCCATCTCGAACCTCATCGCGACGGGGCAAATCCGCGGCGGAGACATTGTGCGCGTCGATGCGGACCCGGAGAGCGAAGGCGAGCTGTGCTTCCATCGCGAAGCCGAAGGCATGTCGCCGTTCTTCCTTCAGCAGTTGAACAACCAGGCGCTCGGAGCGCTGGCCGGAGCGGTCGGATTCGCCGACGCGTCCTCGGTCGCCGCCGCCCGCGCCCCGGAGTTCAAAGTCCCCGATCTCAAAGGAAGAAAGTGAAGGCTACTGCCAACGGATCGACGATCCGATCAATCGCAACGGCCGGCCCGCGGGCTTTCCCGGGGCCGGTGCCGTTCCCACTCCCGGCGACCCATTCCCGGATGGCGACGCTGACCCCGGCGAGGACGCAGTTCCCAGCGAAGACCCCGTCCCCAACGATGACGCGCTCCCGGACGACGCCGGCGAACCCGCCGTCCCCGGTGTTCCAGCGCTGGCAACTTCCAACACCAGCTTCCCGTCCGCCTGCGTCGCGCCGCCTCCCTGGTACGTTTCCCCGCCCTGGCTCAACGCGACATCCGTTAGCGTCACTTTCGGCCCGCCCGCCGCGCTTGCCGGTACCGACAACGTAAAGTTCCCGCTCATTTCCTCGAACAACCATTCGGGGTTCCACCGCACCGCGCGACCTCGAAACGCCCCTTTGGCCGACGCGTGCGACAGCAGTTGCGTCCCTCCAAGTCCTTCGCTTTCGAGCGCGCCGTTGAAGTCCACCTGCCCGCCGCTCACATCGGCATCCCCGATCGACCCCGACGCGTTGTACTTCGGCTGAAATCCCGACAGATCCACGTGGATCTCGCCGTTCACGGTCGCGCCCCCGTCGGCCGTCCGCGCCGCAACCTCAGTCAGCACGCCGCGCGAACCCGTCCACGTATACTTCGCGCCCACCCGTTCCAGCGCAAACATCGCCCCGGCCTGCAGCTTCGCCGCCCGGAACGTACCTTCCACCTTGCGCCCGGTCAGCCATTCGGGCGCCGGCGCCCGGCCCAGCCGCAGCGTCTTCGACAGGAAGCCGCCCCGCGCGAGCGTAGGACGCAACGCGCTTTCCAGCTCCGTCAGGTTCCAGTCATTCGCCGCCGCCAGGTTCAGCCGATGCGGAATCGTCGCCTTCGGCTCGTACCGGTAATCCCCCGTAAACTTCAACGCCGTCCCGCAGTTCCCGCGCAAATTGCGCGCCACCAGCCGTCCTCCGGAAAGCGCCACCGAAAAGGAGGCCACCACCGGGCACGCCATCCCCGGCACATCCAGATGCGCGTCCATCACATCGGCCTGCGCGAACCATTCCGCGTCTTCGTCCGCCACCGCCAGGTACCGGACATTCCCCTTCCACGAACCCTGCTTGCCCAACCCCTGCAGGAACGTCGCACTGGGAATCATCTGCGTCAACCCGGCCAGAGGCTCCGGCGCCTTGCCCGGCGAGGTCTGAATCTTGACATCCAGCGTCCGCGTCTCGAGGTCATACTTGCCGTCGATCGCCGCAGCCGCCTCCGCGTCGCCTTCCAGCCCCGGCGAATGCGTACGCAGCGACGTATTCGCCCCGGTCACCAGGAATTGGAACTTGGGCTCCGTCAGGCGCCCGCCCGAAGGCAGCAGGAACTCGCCGCCCGAAATCTCGACATCGCCCTGCAAACCGCTCTCACGCGCAAACGTGATGTTCCCGCTCACCGCGCCCTTCTCGATCCCAAACCCCTCGGGACCGTTCGCGCCCAGTTGCTTCAACGCCCCGAACAACGCCGGCGCCGAAAAGTCGCGAAACGCGATCGAACCGTTCCATTCGGGCTTCGCCAGATAATCCTTGGCCGCGAACCGCACGCTCAACGGCAGCGGCGATTCCGAACTCCGTGTCCCGATCACAATCTCGTGCCCGCGCAAGTTCACCGTACCTTCGACAGGCAGCGCGCCGGCGTTCGACTTCGGCAGCAGAATCCCACCCGAAAGATCGTCCAGCTTCACCTCGCCCGATACTTTCAATTGCTCCGGCGAACCGCCAAACTGCAGCGACGCCGCCATGAAGCCCTTCCACCCAGGCGCCGTCACGCCCAGCAGCTTTACGATCTCCGCAATGCTCGCCCGTTCGCCTTCCACTTCGCCGTCGATATGGCCGTTCTGCAGTGACGTCCGCAGATGCACGCGACCCACCGTGCGCGCCGGCATATCGTTGCGGAACGGTTCCGCCGACGCCGTCAGCCCAAGCGACCCGCCACCGCGGCCCGACGGCGCCAGATCCAGGTCCACCGCGCCGAAATAGAACTTTTCCTTGCGATCCCCGAACTTGAAGTTCAACCGCCCGTCGCGAATCTGGATCGCCGGAATTTGCGACGCGTCAGCGGTAGCGCGCCCCAGCAGTAATTCCACATTCCACGGACCGCCATTGGCCGCCCGCGTCAGGTTCACCGTCGGCTCCACCATTCGCAGGTTCGAAAACCGGATCTGGCCCTTCAACAGACTCAGCGCATCCACGCGCGCCTGCATCTCCGCGACATGCGCAATCGGCTCGATCCCGATCCGCGGGTCCTCGGAAATCGTGACTTCCTCCATCTGGAACCCCGGCCCTTGAAAGACGTTGTAGCGCACGTTGCGCAGCGACACTTTGCGGCCCAGCGCCTGCTCCAGCCCTTCCTGGATACGCGAGGAAAAATAGTCGGCGCGGAAGTACGGAGCCCCGACGCCCGCCATCACGAACAGCAGAACCACCACGGCCAGAACCTTGGCGAGCTTATGAAAACGTTTCAACATGAATTAAGACTGCTGCAGCAACTTCCGGTAATCCTCCGGGTGGTCGACGTCGCGAACCACGCCCGGATCATCCACATCCAAAAACAACACCCGCGAATCGTCCCGCCGGATGACATCGCGAGGCTGCACCCCGTCGGGCGCGGCCAGCAATTCGCCCATCACCACGCGATCCACCGCCACCGGGTGACCTCGATCCTCGCCATACCGCGGGATCACCACCGCCGCGCGACCGGCCACACCGGCAATCGCGGAAACCGTGCGAGGCTCTAACAACGGCAGGTCCATCGGCGTGAACAACACATGATCCATCCCCGTCAGACGTTCGAGTCCACATCGCAGCGAACTCAGCATCCCACGCTCCGGATCGGGATTCGGCACATAGCCCTCGGCTAACGGCCACAGCGGAGGCACAACCACAGCCACCTCGTCGCAAGCGGAACGCATGACGCGCACCATGCGATCGAGGAACGTTTCGCCCTCGATGGTGAGCAACGCCTTGGGCGAACCCATCCGGCGCGACGCCCCCGCCGCCAGCACCAGACCGCCAATTCGCATCACTTCAGCAAAGCCTTCAACCGGTCGTGCGCGAACACGGACTTCGCAATCGACCGCCAAGCCTCGCCCACCGGAGCCCTTCGCACGGCGATCATTTCCGCGACGACGGACACCGCAATTTCCTCCGGCGTAACGGCGCCGATCTCGAGCCCCATCGGCGCATGAATCCGTTCGAACTGTTCCCGCGCGAAACCTTCTTTTTCGAGTTCGTGTATGGTGGCGATGGTCTTGCGCTTGCTGCCGATCATCGCGATGTATTTGGCGGGAGTCGACACCGCCCACCGCAGCACCCGCATATCGTCGCGATGCCCGCGCGTGACGATCACGATATAGGTGGTGGAGGTGATGTTCAACCCCGGGAACACGCTCTCGTATTCGTCGGAGATGACCTCGGCGGCCTCGGGGAACCGCTCCTTGCTGGCAAACGCCTCGCGATTGTCGACCACGACGGATTCAAACCCGGCCAGCGTCGCCACCTTGGACAGGCTTTTCGAAATATGTCCCGCCCCAAAAATCAGCGCCCGGGGTTGAGGCACAACGGGTTCGACAAACACGTTCAACTGCCCTCCGCAAATCAGGCCATTATCGTAAGCGGCATCCTGCCCGAGGCTAAAGGTAAGATGCTTCGGTTTTTCGGTATCCATCACCTCGCGAGCGGCATTCCAAACCTCGGCCTCGACGCAACCGCCGCCGATAGTCCCGACAAAGGTCCCATCCTCGCGGACCAGCATCTTCGCGCTCTCAAAGCTCGGAATGGACCCGTTCACCTGCACAATAGTGGCCAAGGCAGACTTCTGCCCAAGCCGCCGCAGGCGTACGAGTTCGTCGAATACATCCACGTTTTCTATTATGAAGGACCGTCGGCGGCCCGGGTATCCCATCGAACGTTTTCGCGCAGCCACGCCGTCAAACGTTCGAACCGGAACGAACCGGTATCGTAGAGTCCAGCGATGAAGAGGTACGCATCTTCAGGATCGGCGTGGATCTGCCCGCCGTTGATCAGCAGGAACGTATAGGTGGCCGCAAACGCCGTGCGTTTCTTCCCGTCGAAGAACGGGTGGTTTTGCGCCAAGCTCTCCCAAAGCGCGGCAGCCTCTTCGACGAGATCGGCGTGTTAGCCGTTCTGTGGGCGAAGCACGGCCGCTTCGAGCAATCCGGCATCGCGGACACCCAATGCACCACCGTATAGACCGATCTGGTCCTCATGCATGGCCAGAACTTCTGCAACGGTCAGGTACTCCGGCATTCGCCCCTATTCTGCAAGTTTTTTGTAGAGACTGGAGTATTTCTCGTGACTGCTCCGGTAGGCAGCCATGACATGATCGCGCGGGCACTGCGCCCTTTGCCGTTTTTCCAGCAGGTCCGCCAAGGCCTCATCGACCAGGGCATGCACCTGACGGCCCTCGCGCTCCGCCAAAGCACGAACAGCGGCGAGGATGTCGCTGTCGACCGGCGTGTTGAGTTGTTCACGTAGCTGGCTCATAGGGAATGCCTCTGCGCTTTCAGGATATAACGATGGCACGCAACAATCGCAGTAATCTGCAAATGCCTATGAGGTATCCGGTGACGCTCAGGCAAACCGAAGAAGGCTACCGCACTTCCTGCCCAGAGCTCCCCGGCTGCTGGTCCCAAGGCGATACCGAGCAGGATGCCCTTGCCAACATTCACGCCGCCACCCTCGGCAACGACCGTTAGCTCGACGTCCGCACAAACACCGCCCGCTCCCGGTCCTTGCGAACTCCATCGATCGGGAACACCGTCCCGTGCATCACCAGCCACACCCCGCGAGGCAGAATCTGCGCCGCTATTAGACTCTCCGTCAGATTCTGCAACCCGTCCGACCGCTCGAACCCAAGAGGCGTCATCGCCCCCGTCAGAATCACCGGCACGCTCAAATCCGGCCCCAGATTCTGCTGCAGATACAACCCCGACTCGACCATCGTGTCGGTCCCATGCGTCACCACCACCGGCGCCGCGTAGGACTCCAACTTCGCCCGCACCGTCGCCAGCAACAATTCGCGATCCGCCGCCGTCATGTCCAGCGAATCCTTGTTCATCAGCCGCACCGCGTCGATCTCCAGATCCGGCAACCGCAATTGCTGCAAATACCGGTCCAACTTGAACGACTCATTACGAACCGTCCCCGTCGTCTCCGAATAGACTTTCTCAATCGTCCCGCCAGTCGAAATCAGATAGATTCTTTGGGCCATGCCAACTCCGTCCGGATCCTTTCCTCAGCCGCCTCCGCATCCACAACGCTGCCCTGCCCCATCTGCGGACTCCCTCCGCCTCGCGCCGCAACCGCTTTCACCACCGCGCCCGCGTTGATCCCGGAATCCTTCGATGCCGCGAGTAAAACACTATCGCCGCCCAACGCCAGGAACACCGCCTTCGACCCCAACGCGAACGCCGTCGCTTGTGCGCGAACCTCATCCGTAATCGCCCCGCGATGCAAGTGCCGCCGTACCCCGTCCGCCCCCGCAACCGCCGCCTCATACAGCGCGCGACCCTGCAACGACGCGAGTTCCTGCGACAGCTTGCGTCGAACCTTCTCGACCTC
>JAFDVT010000539.1 GCA_018268875.1 Acidobacteriota bacterium | reverse complement strand
TTACCTGGCCTTCGAGTTCGGTCAGGCGTTCGCGGCGTCCCTGGTGCAGGAAGCTCAACTGATGCTGGTTGAGTCCTAGTTGATGCAGGATCGTCGTATGGATATCGCGCAGGTGATGCGGTTCCTCCACGGCTCGCAGGCCGATGTCGTCGGTGGCTCCGACGATGGTGCCGCCCTTGATGCCACCGCCCGCCATCCACATCGTGAAGCCCAAGTTGTGATGGTCGCGACCCTTGCCGCCTTCCGCTTCCGGCGACCGGCCGAATTCGCCGCCCCATACCACCAGCGTCGAATCGAGCATCCCGCGACGCTTCAGATCCTGGATCAGCGCGGCCACCGGTTGATCGCTCTGGGCGGCCATGCGCGGGTGATTTTCTTCGATGTCGGCGTGCGCGTCCCACTGCTGATCCCCGGGACCTCCGCCGTGCACGACGCACACAAACCGTACGCCTTTTTCCACCAGTTTCCGCGCCAGCAGACAGCGGCGGGCCATGTCGTCGGTGGGCGTTTTACCCACGCCGTACAGGTCCAGCGTTTCCTGCGATTCGGTCGAGATGTCGAACACTTTGGGCGCTTCGGTCTGCATCTTGAACGCCGTGTCGTAACTCTGAATGCGCGCCGCGTACTCGGGATCGGTGAAGCCCTGGTTGGCTTCGTTGAGTTCGCGAATCAGCTTCAGCGTTTTACGGCGGTCTTCGAGATCGACGCCTGACGGCAGATTCAGATTCAACACCGGAGTCTTGCCCGGCCGCAGGACCGTCGGCTGATACACCGCCGGCAGGAATCCATTGCCGTACATCGGTTGGCCGGCTTCGATCGCACCGCGTGGATCCGGCAGGACGCAATAGGCGGGCAGGGAATCGCTCTCCGAACCCAGGCCGTAAATCGCCCACGAACCCATCGATGGGAAGCCCGGGATGATGCGCCCGGTCATCAACTGATATTGCGCCGCCGAATGCACCACCATGTCGGCCTGGACGCTGCGGATGATCGCCAGGTCGTCGACGATCTTGGCCTGGTGCGGGAACAGGTCGGACACGTCGATGCCGCTTTGTCCGTACTTCTTGAACGTCCGCTTGGTGCCCATCAGGCGGGCGTCCTTGGACACGAACTGGTACTTCGCCTCGCCAAAATGCGCCGGGCGCTTCTGACCGTTCAGCTCGTTCAAGAGCGGCTTGGGGTCGAACGTTTCGATGTGGCTGGGTCCGCCGGCCATGAACAAGAGGATGACGGCCTTGGCCTTCGCCTCGTCGTGCGGCGCCTTGGGCGCGAGCGGATTGGCCGCCTGCAACATGGACGCGAACGCCAGCGCGCCAAAACCGTTGAAGGCGTCCGTCAGGAACTCGCGCCGGTTTCGTGTGGGTCTCGAATGTTCCATGTTTGCTGCTACTCCACGTACAAAAATGCGTTCAGGTTGAACATCGCGAGCGCGTATTCGCGCAACGGTTGCGATGCCAGAAACTCCATCGACAGTTTGCGTTCGGCGGCTGTAGGCGCGCGTCCCGCCACCCAGCGCCATGCGAGGTCCGCTTGCTTGGTTCGATCCTTGCCCGCGTGTTCGGTGATCCGCGCGGCCAGCGCATCGGCCATCTCATTGGCGATGCGGCCGTTCAACAGTTCGAGCGCCTGCGGTGCATGCGTACTGGCCTCGCGCCGCGGGCAACTGATCAGCATATCCGGCGAATCGAACACTTCCATAAACGGCAAACGCAGATTGCGCTTGGCGATCAGGTACATGCTGCGGCGGTCATGTTCCTTTTTGTCTTCCGCCACCACCCATTGTTCCGGCTTGTACATCAGTTGAATCAGTTCGGGCTGCACCGGGATCATCACGCCGGGACCTCCCGTCTTCAGATTCAGCCTGCCAGTAGCCGCCAGCATCGCGTCGCGAATTTCTTCCGCTTCGAGACGCCGCTTGGGGAACTTCCAGTACAGCTTGCCGTCCGGATCCTTCTCTTTGGCTGCCGCGTCATCGGTTACGATCGCCGACTGCCGGTACGTGTCGCTCAGCACGATCATGCGGTGCAGCGGCTTTGCCCTCCATCCGCCTTCCACCAACTGGTTGGCGAGGTAGTCCAGCAACTCCGGGTGCGTCGGACGCTGGCCCATGCGGCCAAAGTCGTTCGGGGTCGCGACCAAGCCTCGTCCGAAATGCTGGAGCCAGATGCGATTGGCGGCGACGCGAGCGGTCAACGGATTGTCGTCGGACGTGATCCACTTGGCCAGTTCCGTACGCGGGTTCTTGACGTCGGCGCCCAATTCCGGCGCGCCGTCGGCCAGCAGAACCCCAAGGCTGCGCGGGTGAACCTCATCGCCTGGCTTGGTGTATTCGCCGCGGTACAGCACGTGCACCGGCTTGAAATTGTCGTAGTCGTTGCGGACGCTGAACAAGGCGGGCAGCGGCGCGGGCATCTTGCCTTCGGCCATCTTGACCTTCGCTTGCATCTTCGAAAGATCCTCGCCCTGCAGACCCTTCATCTGCTTTTTGAGTTCCTTCACTTCCGCGTCCACCGCGTCCTTCTTGATCTTCCACGCGGCCTGTTCGGCCTCGCTCGACAGGGGAACTTCGCGGTCCTGCACGGCGGCAAAGTGCGCCTGCATCCGGTAATAATCCTTCTGCCGAATCGGGTCGAACTTGTGATCGTGGCAGCGCGCGCAACCAACGGTCACGCCGAGCAGCGCGGAACCGACGATGTTGGTCATCTCGGTCAACACTTCGTTACGGCTGCTTGCGACTTCCTGATTCCCGGCGTTCTTGCGAAGCGCACCCAGGCGGTTAAAGCCCGACGCGATCGCCAGTTCGCGATTGGCCGGATCGATCTCGTCGCCCGCCAACTGCTCGGTCACAAATTGTGTAAAGGGTTTGTCGGCGTTGAAGGACCGAATGACGTAATCGCGATACCGCCAGGCGTCCGTGCGATGCGTGTCGTATTCAAAGCCGTCGGTTTCGGCATAACGAACCAGGTCCAGCCAATGCAGCGCGGCGCGCTCGCCGTAGTGAGGGCTCGCCAGCAGACGGTCCACCAGCTTTTCGTAGGCGTCAGGGGACTTGTCGTTGACGAACGTTTCTACTTCTTGAGGAGAGGGCGGCAGGCCGGTGAGGTCGAACGTCACGCGGCGGATCAGCCGGATTTTGTCGGCGGGCGCGGCAAGGTGCAACCCGTCCTTGGCGAGGCGCGCGCGAACAAAAGCGTCAATCGGATTGCCCGCCGCCGGTTCGACCGCGGGGATCGCCGGCGTCGAACGTTTTTGGAAGGCCCAATGGCGGCGCTCGCCTGCCGTATAGTCAGCCGCAAGGGCGGCAATGGCACAGACAGCCAGAATGAGCGAAAGCTTCATGTTTGCCCGATACTTTGCGGTCATGATACCACTGTGCCATGTACGTTTCCGCTGGTCTGTTCGGTATCGTGGCCGTTGTTTCCGCCCTGGCCTGGCAGCACAACGACCCTCCGTCGAACGATCCTTTCGGGGACGTCAAAATTCAGAAATTGGCCGAAGGCTACCACTTTCTCGATAGCCCGGTGTGGACTCCGGAACGCCGTCTGCTGTTCACGGAACCGGCCTCGAACACGATTCACGTCTGGCAACCGGGACAGCGCCCCGAGCCTCAGGTGGCCGATTCCAACGGTGCGCGAGGCTTGACCTTCGACGCGCAGGAACGCCTCTACATCTGCGAAAGCCGTGCCCGCCGCGTCGTACGTCTGGATAAGAAAGGGAAGCGCGAAATCATCGCCGAACGCTGGGAAGGCAAGCGCCTCAACGGACCGAACGACATCGTGACGCGCAAGGACGGGCATGTGTACTTCACCGACTCGGCTTTTGGCGCCGCCGCCGTCGCCGCGCGCGAGCTGAACTTCTCCGGGATCTTTCACATCACGCCGAAAGGCGAATTGCACCTGGTCGCCAAGTGGACCTCCGGGCGTCCCAACGGCCTTGCCATTTCGCCCAACGGCCGGCACCTATATGTGAGCGACGCCGACCAGCGCCGTATCGTCGTGTTCGACCTCGACCGGGGGGGCGCCGCGACCAACGAACGCCCCTTCATCACCGGCCTGCGGGGAGTTCCCGGCGGCGTCCGCTGTGACGAAAAAGGCAACCTTTACATCGCCTCCAAAGGCATTTCGATTTACGACGCGCAAGGCAAGCATCTGCGCGATTTTGAGATGCCCGAAGCGTCGACTAACCTCGCGTTCGGCGAGAACGATTTGCAGTCGCTTTTCGTGTCCACGCAGACGTCGATTTACAGGGTCCGCGTGCCGTACCAGGGCTATGTGTCCTATCTCAATGCGCCAGCCTCGGCGCAGTGACGAAAAGTACTGTAACTCGTTGGTACTCAAGTAGTACCTCAGTTCGGCCTAAGTTGTTGACCTTAGCTCCGAATGCCTATATCTTCGGATTGGTGACTGACCAACGTAAATCCCAACGCTTCGACATGAAGCTGACCATGGAAGTGGTGCGCTGTGGCGCGCAGGCCGTGGAAAAGTTCGCGCAGACCGCGAACGTAAGCTCAAACGGTGTTCTGTTTTACTCGGACATCAAGCCGGAAGTGGGTCAACCCGTGGAGTACGTGCTGACCCTGGCTCCGGAGATTGGAAAGCGCCCGCCCGTGAAGGTGCATTGCATGGGCAAGGTGGTGCGCTATGAGGAGGAGTTTACGCTGACCGCGGCGACGCTCGAACGCTACGAGTTCCTGCGGAATTAGTACCGCTCTTTACCGGTTCAGGCGTTCCGTCAGCGTGACATAGTCCGCCAGGCGGAACGTCAGCCGGGTTTCCACAGGTACTTCGGCCGCTTTCCCGCGAGTGGCCAGTACGCCGCCCGCGCCCGCCGCGCCGCCCGCTCCCGCGCCTACCGCCGCGCCCTTGCCGCCACCGGCGATTGCGCCAATGGCCGCGCCGATCGCCGCGCCGACACCGACCTTGACCGCATCCTGCTTCTTGCTGGACTCGGCTTTCTTTTCGAAATTCTCGGTGCGGATTTCCACGCGCTGGCCGTCGGACGTGTTCAGCTTGTTGAGTTCCAGTACCATGCGTGCCACGCCCTTGACGCGGCCGGAACGGTCCACTTCGCTCAAACGGCCGTCGACGCGAGCGCCTTTGTCGGCGATCACGAATCCATCCACAATCAGCGGCGCGTCAAGCACCGCCGTGAAGGTATCGCCGGCCTGATTCTTTTCGGAATTCAGCGTCTCCTGCAGGCGAACGGTCAGGTTGGTGCCAGCCGGGATCGTTACCGTGTTCGGCTTGGCAGGTTCCGGCGCCTTGGCAGGCGTCGACGGGGGAGGCGGGGGCGGAACTTCCGCGATGAACACCGACTGTTGCTGCTGCGGCTGCTGTTGCGGTTCCGGTTGCCGGGCGGGAGCAGGGGCGGGCGTTGGCGCCGCCACCGCGGCGGCGGGAGGCGTAGGAGCCGAGGCCACTGCTTGCGGCGGACGAACAACGGGCGCGGCCGCGGCGGGCGTCACCGGGGAGGCTCGACGCACGGACGAAGTCGCGGTTACCGGAGGAGGTGGCGGCGCGGGGACGGGTTCCGCATGCCTGGTATTGTCGGCCACTTCCGGCGAGGCCGGTTCCGGTATCGCGGCGGGTTCGTTCGGCTTGGCTTCCACTACCGGCGGCGGCGCGGCAGACGGCGACTTGGCCGCGAAATACGCGAACGTGCTCGCCAGTAAAACACCCCCCACAAACGCTCCGAAAATCTTGGGATTCATAGC
>JAFDVT010000538.1 GCA_018268875.1 Acidobacteriota bacterium | reverse complement strand
CGGGATGTCGCGCCGCACGCCGAGCAGGCGAACCTGTTTGTCGATGCCCAAGGCTTGCGCGTTCATCTCGACACGCTGCCGCAATGCGCCCGCGCCGCAAATGAGAAGTACATCCTGAGGCTTGGCCGCGCGGGCAAAGGCCTGCAGCATCAGCGGGTAGTTTTTGGGACTTTCGAGACGTCCGGCGGCGAGCCAGACAAACGCGTCGTCGCGCAGCGCGAGTTCCTTGCGAAGGCGTTCACGCGAGGCTGGATCGGGGCGGTATGTTTCCGTGTCGAGGCCGTTCGGCACCGCCATGATCTTGGTTGCGGGCGCCGACTTCGACAGCACGTACGACAGCGTGGCGGCGTTGCAGATGGCCGTGGTCATCGAAGCCAGCGGGTCGGTGAGGCGATGTCCCAACTCGCGAAAGGCGGTGAACCGGGTGTTGACGCCGTACATCTTGAAGCCATGCAACGTACTGACCAGTGCCGGCATCCAATGCAAAATTCGCGACAAGCGACCCAGCAGGTTCGCATGGGTCATGTGCGTGTGCAGAACATCGGGCCGGAATTCGCGCAGGATCCGGTAGAGCCGGAACAGACAGCGTGGATCGGGCACCCCGGCGCGCATCCCAAGGTGTTCGACAGCGATATGGTTTGCGGCGAGTTCTTCGGGCAGGTCCGTTTCCGGCGGGATCATCGAGACGATGCGGGCTTGCCAGCCACGACGGGCAAGTTCCAGAGCCAGGTGCATCACCTGCTCTTCGGCCCCGCCTCCGATGCCCATGGTCGTGGACAGCAGCAGGACCCTTCCCTTGCCGGCGCTTTTCAAAGAACCTTTGGTCCGCACGATGACTCAGTGTGCGTCGAAAGGCAGTTTGGAAAAAGTTACTAAGTACTCAAAAGCCCTGCTGCTTTGGTACCGGCACCCGTACCAGTACCGCCGCAACGGATCTGGCTCCGGCATCGAAAGATATCAGGCTTTTTCAGCCAAATAGTAGAGCCAGGAGTCGGTGCTGGGCGGGTGCGCACCGAGCAATTCGCGGCAATCGCAGTCCTGGAGCGAAAAGAGTCGCAGTTGGCAGGCGTCGAGTTGCGCTCGCTGAAACGCCGGGGTCACGTACACGAGCGGCACGGTGTAGCTTTCGCCGCCATCCGGAAAGAAGGCCCAACCGCGACGCATGATTTCGCTGCTGTTGCGATGTTGGACAAGCGGTCGGATACGCAAGTTGCGGCGCATGCGCTTGGCGACGCGGTACAGGCTTTGGAACGGCCGCGCGGGGTTGAGCGGCGGCATCGGCCAGGCGTCCGCAAACGGCACCGAATGCAGATTATGAGCGGAAAACGAGAAGATTCCGCCCCGGCGAAGGACGCGATGCACCTCTCGCAGAACGGCTTCGCGATCCGAAGGGTCGATGCAGTCGAGGCCGTTGAAGCTGAACAACACGAAGTCCAACGACGCAGACGGAATCATATGAAGGTCGCGAGCGTCGGCGGTTACGATTCGCGACGCGAACGCGGGGCAGTTGCGGCGGGCCTGGTCCACCATGCCCGGGGCGTAGTCGATGCCCAGGTACGAACCGCAAGCCGGGGCGAAGTGGCGCGTGGTGCGGCCCGCGCCGATGCCGAGGTCCAGCACGGACCACCGCTTGAAGTCGGAGCCGTAGAGCTTCAACAAGCGCGCTTCCGGTTCGAACAGACCCTCGGCTTTGGCGTACTGGGCGGCGGCGCGATTCCAATGTTCGAGGCTTCGGCCGGCGGCAAGCGTGGAGGTCGATGCGGACATGAACCGATCTCAACATGAGGGCGATTGCGGAACTATGGGTCGCCGGTACTGCAACACGAGTTGGCCGGGACAGGCGCCGCAAGCCTCGGCTATCTTTCGATTCCTGTAAGCCGTCCGGACGGTTGCCATGCTACGTTGGTGACGCATCAAATGGATCGTGGCCTGGCCGAACTTTGGACACTTTCGATCACGGAAGATGCGGTGACACGGGCGTCGTCGTTGCTGGATGAGGCCGAACAATGCCGCGCCTCGCGGTTTCTGGCGGAAGCACCTCGCGCGGCCTTCGTTGCGACACGCGGCGCGCTTCGCCAACTGTGCGCCACCTATCTGAACGCTGATCCCAAACAACTGCATTTTGCGGTGAACGAACATGGCAAGCCGTTCCTGCCAGGGAGCGGATTGGAGTTCAACGTGTCACACTCCGGGAAGGTCGCGGTGCTGGGGTTTGCCTGGCAACAACCGATCGGCGTGGACGTGGAACGCACGGGTCGCAAAGGCGACATCCGCCGCATCGCGTCGCGATTTTTTCATCCCGGCGAAACGGCGGCGATCGAAGCGGCAGCAGACCCGGTGCAGGCGTTTTACCGTTGCTGGACGGGTAAGGAAGCGTACGTCAAAGCCGTGGGACTTGGTCTTTCACTGGGACTCGATACGTTTCGCGTCGCGGTGGAAGGCGAGGCATGCGTCACCGGCGACACGTCCTGGAGCCTGTATTCATGGGCTCCCGCCGCAGGTTACATGGCGACGGCCGCCGTTCATGGACCGGTGGCGTTCTTTCAGCGCGGCGACGACATATTCACCGGCAGTTCGACATAGCTGGGGCCGATGTACACGCGATGCGTCGCCTTTTTGTAGTCCTCGGGCTTCGCTAAGAAGATGTTCGAGACGAAGGTTTGCGGGTTGCGGTCGTACAACGGGAACCAACTGGATTGGACTTGCACCATGATCTTGTGGCCTGGCAAAAATACGTGATTGGCCGTGGGCAAGGCAAATTTGTACGCCAGCGGTTTGTCCGGTTCCAGGGCCTTTGGCGTCTCGAAGCTTTCGCGGTAACGGCCGCGGAAGATGTCCATCGCGATGGGGTGTTGGTAGCCGCCCATCACCGGTTGGTCTGCCACTTCGTCGGGATAGACGTCGATCAACTTCACAACCCAATCCGCGTCACTGCCGGAGGTTGAGGCCACCAGGTGTACCAGCGGTTCGCCGCTGATCTTGAGCGGTTCCGTCAGGACATCGGTGGTGAACGTAACCACATCGGTACGGCTGGAAGCCTCGCGCTGATCGTCGCAAAGCCAGATGGGCCAGCCGGAATCTTCGGGCGTACGAACGGGGCGAATCTTGTACGGCACGGGCTTGGCGGGGTCGGAAATGTATTCCACAAATGACGTCGCCGTGGGAGACGTAGCCGCAAGCTTGTCGCCGCTTTGCAGGTACATCTTGCGAGGCGCGGCGCCGGACGGAGGCCAGGCGGGCAGTTCACGCCACGTGTCGACGCCCGTTTCAAATGCCGTGACGGGTGCGATGTTCGCTTTGGGCGCGCCGTCCTTCAGGTGCTGCGCGAGGTACGGCGCGAGCACTTCGCGGCGGAAGTGACGCGCGGTGTCGCTATGAAATTTGATCTGCCCGATGGCGCTGCCGTCGCCGATCATCTGGCCGTGGTACCAAGGGCCGATCACAAGGCGCACCATGTCGCCGTTGACGTCCTTGGGCTTCACCGCTTTGTACACGGCGATGGCGCCGTAGATGTCTTCCTGGTCCCAAAGGCTGTGCACGATCATGGTGGGGACTTTCAGCGGTTCTTTGGCCAGCACCTTGTCCACGGCCTGATCGCGCCACCACGCGTCGTAGGAAGGATGTTCGACGATCTTGCGCCAAAAGCCGACCTGGTTCATCCCGCGCTGGCGTCCGAGTTCGCCCGCCGAGCCCGCCTTGAGGAACGCCTCGTACTCGTCGTAATATTCGCTGGCCCATGGGTACTCGTTACCGCGGCCGGCCTGCTGTTCGAAGATGTAGGGCATCATTTGCTGGCGAAATGCGCCGTTGTGAAACCAGTCGTCGCCGATCCAGCCGTCCACCATCGGGTTCATCGGGACGGATACCTTCAGCGCGGGATGCGGGTTCACCAGGGCCATCAGCGGTAGGAAGCCATCGTAGGAAATGCCCAGAATCCCGACCTTGCCGTTGCACTCCGGGATGTTCTTCACCAGGTAGTCGATGGTGTCGTAGGTGTCGGTGGCGTGGTCCACCGGGGTCGGGTTGCGAGGGCCGCGCAGTGGACGGTTCATGACGTAATCGCCTTCTGAACCGTACTTGCCGCGGATGTCCTGCACGACGCGGATGTAGCCGCCTTCGGTGATGACATCAGTCGCATTGTCGTAGCCCTGCAGCATCGGTCCCATGTGTTTGCTTTGCTGGCGGCCGGTGAGCGTTTTGGCGTCGTAGGGCGTGCGAGTCAGCAGGATCGCGGCCTTTTGCGAGGCGGTTGCGGTACGCGGAACGATGATGACCGTGTGCAGCTTCACCCCGTCTCGCATGGGGATCATGACGCTGCGCTTTGCATAGTCAAAGCCCGCCTGCGGTATGGTGACCGAGGCGGGCGTTTCGGTGGGAAGCGAAGTATAGGCCGGTTGGGCGGCGAGTGTGACGCTTAAACAGACGAAGGCGCGAAGCGGCAACAGCGGCATGCGTCCATGGTACGCCGCGCGCTACACCTTTTCCGGCACGACAAACGGCTTGCGGTACTTGCGCGTCAACATGGCGTTGGCTTCGGAGTCGCCGGTGAACTTTTCGGTGGCCGGGTCGAACTCCAACTGCCGCCCTAAACGGTACGAGATGTTGCCGAGATGCGCCAGCGACGACGCCATGTGCGCGGTTTCGACAGGTCCGTTCTGATCTTCCGTTTTGCGGCTTTTGATGGCTTTGATCCAGTTGGCATAATGGTCGCCGCCGGCCTTCTTCGATGGACCCGGTTCGCGCTTCTGGCCTAGGTAGGTTTCAAAGGTGTCGTAGCCCTTGATCACCATGTAGCCCTTCGATCCATAAAAGAGATTGCCGACGTCGGCGCCGTCTTCGCGATTGGTCATCCAGTGGCGAACTTCGAACTGGATCATCTTTTTCTGATCGGGATACAGGTAAGTCGACGTCTGAACTTCCGGCGTTTCCTTGTCGTCGTCGAACAGGAACTTGCCGCCCATCGACGTGATCTTTTTCGGAAGGGTGTCGACGCCGAGGCCCCACATGCACATGTCCGTTTCGTGGATGCCCTGGTTGCCGACGTCGCCGTTGCCGTATTCCCAGGTCCAGTGCCAATTGTAGTG
>JAFDVT010000537.1 GCA_018268875.1 Acidobacteriota bacterium | reverse complement strand
TGCGAATACAACACCGAATGCTTCTGCTTCTCGAACACAAGCTTGGCCATGTCCGGCACGGCCCAATGCAAGTATTCATACGCTCGCGCTAAGGTTCGCGCCGACACCCAACCCTTGGCGTAGATGTCCGCGACGTACGCCACAACATCCACGTGATAGATCGTGAAGATTCGAAACCCGCGTTCGGCCAGCTTGCGAAAGTCAGGACCTTCGGAAATGTCATTGACTAGTACCGCGGTATCGCGCGGATCGCGCTTCAACACTTCGCTGGTGGAATAGCGTTCAAAGTCGCGGCAGAAGCGCGCGTACTCACTTTCGGAATAGCCAACAAGTTCCTTGCCGGTCACCGACGGCGGTGTTACACATGCAATGGACTCAAAGGGTTCAACGCGTTTCCACTCCTGTAAAAGGTGGTCGCAGACAGCGCCGCCACCACCAAGAGGGACGCGTTGTTGCGCGAATCCGCCGTGTGCGGCTGTATAAATCAGATGCCTCGGTACTATACCTGCCATGGTACTCGCAGGGCTGGTTTGCTAGGACGTTCCGTGGTGTACTTGAAAACGAAAGTTATGGATCTTGTCCGTCGACTGGGAACCGATGACGCGCCTTGGCAGCGCGGCTGCTTTACCGCGGGCGTATGCCCGGTGGAAGGTGGTCCTCATGCCGCGCGGATGACCGCGGAACTGGCCATCCTGGCGGCCCGCCAGACATCGGCGCGCATCCTGATGATCGAAACCAATCCCGTCCATCGCATCGCCGACAGCGTGTTCCACCTGGGTCCCAACGCGCCCGGGCTAGCGGAAATGCTCGCTCCTCCGCCCAACAATCGCTTCGACACGATTCATCCGACGCAGATCCCGAACCTGTTTGTGATGCCCGCCGGACGCCTCCGCAAGATGCCCACCGAAGAACAGATGCGTTGGGTACATTCGGTGCTGTCCACGCACTTCCAAGGCATGGTGATTGAGCTTCCCCCGATGGGCGAACTGCGCGCGAAAGAGTTCTGCAGCCGCATCCCCAACGCCGTCGTGCTCGTGTCGCACGCCGGATGCAGCACCTGGGCCGTCAAACGCGCGGTACGCCGCCTGCACGCCGCGGACCTGCCCATCGCCGCCACCTCGCTAGTTGGGCCGTAGGACTTCAAAAACAATCTTTTCGTACGCCGACTTCTCCCCGCGTTCGTACAGCACGCCCACATCGCCTTTCCGCAGTTCGACGAGCGAAGAATACGCCGAAGGACCTTCGTGCAACACCTTGGACCACACCCAGGTCTTGCCGCCATCGTCGCTCCGCCGCACCGTCATCTTTTCGCGCTTTGTCGATGCAGGATTCGAAAACACAAGCGATTTCCTGCGATACGCAATCAACGACGCCTGGCACACCGGTTCGATCAGCGCCTCATCCAACGTCAGCGGACCCAGCGTCAATCCACCATCTTTACTCCGCTGCACAGCCCGGCGATTCTTGCCGTGATAGCTGCGCATGTTCAACACCAGTTCGCCGTTGGCTAGCTCCGCGACCGCGGATTCATTGGTCTTTGCCTCGGCAATTGCGCCAATCTTCCACGTCGCGCCGTGATCGTCGCTGTAAATCAGATGGGAATGCCGGGCCTTGCTGCCAAGCCGCGTATGGTCGCAAGGAATCACCAGACGACCGGACTTCCGCAGTTGAATCCCATTCCCAGGACCCGTCGCGTACCACGTCCAATCCGCCCTCCGAACCTGATCGGAAATCTCGACCGGCGTGGCCCATGTCGCGCCATCGTCCTTGCTCCGCGTGATCCACACCGTGCGGATGCCTTCGCCGTTTTCGATCATCTGCTCGGTGATCTTGCCGCCGTTGCGTGTCATCAGCAGAATGATGTCGCCGGTCGCCTGATCCACCACTGGCGCGGGATTGCCGATCGTGTCGTCGCCAAGATCCGCAACGGTCTGCACAGGCTGCCATGTCTTGCCGCGATCGAAACTGCGGCGAAGCAGCAGGTCGATGTTGCCCGCATCGCCCACACCGCCACGCCGCCCTTCGGCAAACGCCAGCAGCGTATTTTTCTTCGTGGCAACAATCGCCGGGATCCGGTAGGTGTGATACCCGCCTTCGCCCGAAACGTACACGTCCGCCGAAACAGCCAACAGCAACGGTATAAGGAGCACCTTTTTAAGATAATGGACCCATGCTGGCACTATGGCTGTACCTGGCGGCGGACGCGGACCTGATTCTGCACAACGGAAAGATTCTGACGGCCGACGCGAAGTTCAGCGTCGTGCAAGCGGTCGCCATCAAAAACGGCCGCATCGTGCGCACAGGCCCTTCGGCAAGCGTGTTGAAGGCCGAACGCGGCGCAAACACCAAGGTCACCGACCTCGGCGGCAAGACCGTCGTACCCGGCTTGATCGACGCTCACGTGCACACGCTCAGCGCGGCGCTCAGCGAGTTCCGCGAACCCATGCCGCACTTCCAGTCCATCGGCGACATCCAGGACTTTCTGCGCAAGCGCGCGCAAGTGGTTCCCAAAGGCAAGTGGATCTTCGTGCCTCGCACCTTCGCCACGCGGCTGAAGGAAATGCGCGTCCCCACGCGGCACGATCTGGACGTCGTCACCGATCATCCTGTGTTCCTCGATTCGAGTTATGTCACCGTGCTGAACACGCTCGGATTGAAGGAATGCGGCATCGATCGCAACACGCCGAACCCGCCCGCCGGCGAAGTGGTGAAGGATGAAAAAGGCGAACCCAACGGCATTCTGCGCAATGGTCCGACGTTGACCAAAGCCGCGCAAAACGCCGAAATCTTCACCGATGACGAAAAGCTTCGCGCCGTTCGCGACCAATTAAAGCGGTACCGCGCCGCGGGCCTGACCAGTGTCGGCGACCGTGCCGTAACCGGCGAAGACGTCGCGATCTACAAAGAGTTGGAGAAGCGCGGCGAGATCCCGGTTCGCGTTGTGATGACCTGGCGCCTCAACGCCGCGCAGCCTGTCGAGGACGCGGTGAAAGAGATCCAAAGCCACAAGGACTGGACCACCAACGCATCGAACAGCGACATGTTGAAGTTCGGCTCGTTCAAGGTGACGCTCGACGGCGGCATGATCCAAGGCACCGCGTACCAGCGCATGCCCTACGGCCCTTTCGGCAGGATTTTGCACGCGCAAAGCAATCCCGATAGCCGCGGCCAATTGTTCATCCAACCCGCCAAGCTCTACAGCATTCTCGAAGCCGCGTACGACCAGGGCTGGCAGTTGACGGCACACAGCCAGGGCGGCGGCGCGGTGGACAATCTTTTGGACGCGTTCGAAAAGCTGAATGCGCGGAAGCCGATCGCGCCAACAAGGTCGCACCTGATGCACGCGTCGTTCCAGAGCCCGGAGGCCATGCGCCGCGCTGCGAAACTGGGCGTTCTCGCCGATGTCCAGCCCGCGTGGTTGAACTATGACGGCGACGCGCTGAGCAAAGTATTCCCGTCAAAGCCCGGCCCAATGCGGTACTTCATTCCGCTCAAGAGCTATCTGAAAGCGGGCGTCACCATCGTCGGCGGAAGCGATCACATGATCGGCTGGGACAAGAATTCCGCGATCAATCCGTACAATCCATTTCACGGGATTTGGACGGCGATCACTCGCAAGACGACCTTCGGCGAAGTCATCGGACCGGAAGAAAAGCTGACGCGCGAAGAAGCGTTGCGCCTCTACACGACCAGTCCCGCGTACCTGCAGTTCGCCGAAAAGGAGCGCGGTTCCATTGAAGCCGGCAAGTACGCGGATTTGGTGGTGCTGGATCGCGACTACATGACTTGCCCCGAAGACGAGATCAAAAAGATTGAACCTGTGATGGTATTGATCGGCGGAAAGTAACCGCCATTGTGAACAGCGCGCCCGCGAAGGCCAGCGCCATATCCTTTGCGGCGTCGAAGTCGTCACCTTGCGCACCCACGAATTCGGATCCGAGCGATGGATCCACCGCCGTGGCCACCAGCCATTCCAACATCTCGTAAACGGCGCTGGTGGCGAGGACCCAATTCAAGGCTTGCACCCGCGAGCCTTTGGATAATTCGCGAAACGCGGGGAACGACAGCACGCCGTACAAACAATGTACGAGGCGGTCGTAATGATTGCGTTCCGGGCCGAAATAAGGCCGCATCCACTCGCCAAGCGGCGTCGCGTAGGCATACGCCGCGCCGTACTCATGCAGGCATAACAGCGCGAGCAGCAGCCAAAGCGACGCCGCGGAGAACGGCAGTTGCTTCCACTTCCATGCGATCGCGCCGAAGAACAACGCGATGACGACGTTTTCCAGCCACCAATCCGCGTGCGACTTGGCGAAGAACCCTGAGATCGCTATGGCGAGTGCGCAGCCCGCCGCCACCATCGCAGGGAACGACGGTGTCACAAGGCAGGCTGCTGCTGCGTCATGCAATGCAGCGTACCCAGACCCAGCACCAGGTCCGTACACGCGATGCCCACGACGTCGCGATCCGGAAACAGCTCGGCAATCGTATTCAATGCCACCCGATCGTTCCTATCCTGAAACGTCGGAACCAACACCAGCTTGTTCGCGATGTAGAAATTCGCATAACTGGCCGGCAACCGCTGATCGTCGAAATACACGGGCGACGGCAGTGGCAGCGTCACAACGCGCATGTCCTTGCGATCCCGCAGCAACCCCAGATTCTCGTGCGTAGGTTCGTAGTTGTAATCGCTCTTGTCCGGCTCAAGCACCGTCACAATCGTCTTCGCATCCGTGAACCTCGTGATGTCGTCCACGTGCCCGTGCGTATCGT
>JAFDVT010000536.1 GCA_018268875.1 Acidobacteriota bacterium | reverse complement strand
CGGCCGGCCTCAGAGGAACACCGCCCGTCGCAGGGCGTCTACCGGACGTACTGGCCCGACATTTCCGCGCCGCTGGCGTTGTCTTCCGGCGGCCAGGTCGACACCGGCCGAGTCTTCGTCGAGGCGGGACCTTTGCAGCGCGTCGTCGCGACGTTCGAGTTCCCCTCCTGCCAAGGCAGTGCTGTATTCTCCCTGACGCAGCGTCTCGGCCGTCTGAACCTCCGCAGTGCCGGGCGGCCACTGCCTTGCGACAGCGCCCAGCCTCTTGCGATTGAAAATCTGTCGCCCGGCAACTACGCTCTGACGGCCGTCGTGAACGACGAGTACATCGACGTGCCGCTGACCATCCCCACCGGAGAGCCTGTGGAGATTCGCCAGCGAGCCTCGACGCTCGCCTACGTCACCGGCCGTGTCCAGGGTCCTGACGACAAGCCGCTCGACTGGTCCAAGACGAGTGTTCAGTTGTTTCCGGTATCCGGCGTTCCCTCGCTCGCTGAAGCGAGGCCGGTCTCCGTCGATCGTGATGGGCGGTTTCGCGTTGGCGCGCGCGCGGGCTGGACGTACCGGCTCAAGGTGGACGGCCATCCCGCGAACCTCGCCGTGTCCCACATTCTGCACAACGGCCAGCGCCTGTTTCCTTCCATCGTCGCGTTCGGCGATGCCGCCGCCCACGATACGCTCGCCGTCCACTTGTCGGACCGGTTGGCGCAGGTCACCGGCACGGTTACCCGCCGCGATCGACCCGTGGAAGGAGCATCGGTGTTCCTCGCTCCTTGGCCGGCTGTGATGTCCGATCAGTTCCCGATCGCACTCCGTACGGAGTCCGCGCGGGACGGTAGCTTTACGGTCAAAGATGTGCCCGAAGGGACGTACCGGGCGGTGGCGCTATTGGGAACCGCCGCGGCGATCGACGAAGCAAGTTCGGCCGCCATCCTGTCGCTGTTCGCGGGAGGCGTCGACGTGGAGGTTCAGAATGGAAAGCCGATGCGAGTTCCGCTCAAGTTGACGGAACGCTAAGCACTACGCCGGCGGCCGCGCGAGGCCATAACGACGCCCATCGCGAGGATCGCAAACGCCGTGGGTTCCGGAACGCGCTGCGGCCCAGGTTCGCTAGGCGGAGGCGGCGGAGGAGGCGGAGGTGGTGGCGGCGGCGGAGGAGGCGGAGGCGGTTCAACGATTCCCCCACCCGAAGGAGGCGGGTTTTCTGTCGGAGGAGTCGGCGGCGTTATCCCGCCCGGATCGGGCACAGGCGGCGACGGCGGCGTCGGCGGGACAGGATCGGGATTCGGTGGCGTAATGACGTTCGGAATCGGATCCGGCGGCGGCGGAGCGAACAGACGCGCCATCGGCAACAGGTTGATGGACGTCGTGTCCGGACTCAACCAGACGTACAACGCGCCTTCGGCAGGCCCGACAAAGTACCCCAAGGGTTGCGATGGCAGCCAGAACGAGATGAATCCGTACGGCAATCCCAACTGCTTCGTAAGGAGCGTGGGATCAGCGCCAGCGTTTCCCATCAGAAACGTGATGTCGACCGGGTCGGTAAGCGTGCTCGTTAACGGCGCGCCATACACTTTTAATTCGATGCCATCGGCGAAACTCAGGGTTTCAAAGACGATGGCCGCCACCAGGACTGGTATCCGCACGAAAATCTCCCTACCACCCCATCGGCTTGGGAGGTACCTCACTTTAGGCGGTGAGACAAAAAAAGTGTTATTTCCATTCCTCAAATAGCCGGTTCACCAGGTCGTCCAGCGCCCGTTCCGGATCCTGGGCCATCAAGGTTTCCCGATTGAACGCCGAAAACAGCGGCAGCGCGAAGGGCGACGGCCGCGGGTGGTCGAAAATCTCAAAGGGCGAACCATGGATCCGGGCCGCCTCCTGGTGCGCGCGCAACCCGTCGCAATCGTCCTGCAAAACCACCCGCACGCATTCGCGTACCAATGGATGCCCGGGCTCATGCTCCAGGAACGTTTTATAGAGCAGTGATGCATTCCAGGTGGACGATTTCACCGCCACCTTCCCCCGAATGGTCATCCGGGGCAGCAACTGGCCGATTTCGGCGATCCCGCGAAAGCTCTTCCCCAGCGCCTCGGTCGATGTCACCGCCATTTGCAGATCCTCGATCCAGTGGGCCGGGTCGAACGCCGCCCGCAGCGCGGCCTCGCTCGTATCCACCTTGCGCGCGTCCACCGACAGCAACAGGCTGTGATCGTCGAAATTCGCATCCACGCTACCGCCGGGAGCCAGCCTCGCCGCCGCCACCCACGCGAGTGACCGGTTCACCGCCCGTCCCGCGATGCTATGCACCAGCAGCATCATCGTGCGCCCCGAATTCACCCGTTCGATCTGCACGGGACTGTCAATGGGGATCGGCGCCGCTTTGTTCTGCCGGCTCACCAGTTGGATCACCCGGTCCGCCACTTCCGGCGTGACATTCCAGCGCTTCAATGCCCGCCTGCAGGCCGTCGCCTTGCCCTTGGCCCAGGCATCGCGCAACGCGTGCCGCAATTCCAGTTCCTCGCGCGCCAGTTGCATCGATAGCGGCATCTTCTGCCCCATCCAACGCGGAACCGTGACCCGTTCGCCGGTCGCCGGCTCGACAACCGCGATGTTCTGGTACAGGCGGGTCAGTTTCACCGGCTTGCCGCCCAGCGTGAACGCCTCGTCCTTCCGCAGGTTCGCAATGAACCCTTCCTCCACCTCGCCGATCTTGCGGTTTCCCCGCAGCAGTACCTTCACATGAATGTCGTCGGAGATCACGCCGATGTTCATGTAGTACTGGCGCGCCACCCGTTTGGACGCCACCCGGAAGCTGGGCCCGTCTTCGATGAGGATCTTGCCGTACAGAGGTCCG
>JAFDVT010000535.1 GCA_018268875.1 Acidobacteriota bacterium | reverse complement strand
GTGATCTGGCCTAGCGCGCCGGTTCCGATGATTTCCTTGGCCTTCTGCTGCAGCGCGCTGGACACGCCTTGCGCGCCGATCTGCAGGATGCGACCGGTTCTGCGGGCGGCGGCCATGATGTCCGCGCCTTCCCTGGCCGTGTACGTCATGGGCTTTTCGCAGTAGACGTCCTTGCCCGCGTCCAACGCCTCCAGGATCATGGTCTTGTGCCAATGGTCGGGTGTGGCGATGACGACACCGTCGATGGACTTGCTGGCCAGCAACTGGCGGTAATCCGCAATCGCCTTGGCGCGTCCTTTGGTCCGTTCGATCGCGCGTTCGACACGGCCGGTGTAAGCATCGCAAACGGCGGCGATCTCGACGCCCGGGTTGGCGAGGATCGCCTGCATGAGTTCCTGGCCGCGAGCCCCGGTTCCGATACAGCCCAATTGGATCTTGCCGTTGGCGGACTGGGCGTTGGCAGGGGTTTGCGCGGCTGCGGCTGCGGCGCTGGCCACGCCGGTGGAATGCAGAAAGGTACGTCTGGTCAAAAGGAACGGCTCTCCGGCTATAACGTTATCATTTTGCCGGTGCGCGATGAGGATGTTGGGGGACGAAATTCGATTGGTGGACCTGAAGGGATTCGAACCCTTGACCTCTTCCATGCCATGGAAGCGCGCTCCCAACTGCGCCACAGGCCCACACTGGGCGGACTGTCTTAGAATACCACGCGCCCCCCGGCGCTTACAATACAATACGATCTATCTATGACAAGGCAACAGGCCTGGGACCTGCTTTGCGAATTCACCCAATCGGAAGGACTCCGCAAGCACGGTCTTGCCGTCTCCATTTGTCTCGAAGCCTATGCTCCAAAGTTTCAGGCGGACCCGGAGACTTGGGCGGTCACCGGCCTTTTACATGATTTTGACTGGGAAGTGCATCCCCAACTGCCGGATCATCCCGACAAAGGTTCGCTGATTCTGGCGGAACGCGGCGTAAGCGAAGAAATTCGCCAGGCGATTCTGTCGCACGTTCCGGATCGCGGGGACCAGCGCACCACGCCGTTGGCCAAGGCCCTGTTTGCGTGCGACGAATTGAGCGGCCTGCTGACGGCGATTTCCTACGTCAAGCCGACCCGCAGCATCCACGACGTGGACGTGCCATCGGTACGCAAGAAGATGAAAGATAAGGCGTTTGCGCGCGCGGTGAACCGGGAAGACATCGTCAACGGCACGGCTGGGCTAGGCGAGGATCTGGACACGCACATCGCGTTTTGCCTGGCGGCGATGCAGGCTCGCGCGGCGGAGTTGGGACTCGCGGGTTCCGCTAGCGCTTAGACCGCCTGCGCGATCTGCGAGGCTTGTTGCGAGGAATTGCTGGCGGCGGTGCCGGCCGGCATGCGGTGGCGGCGGGCGTCGCGGGTTTCGCACATCTGCTCGATTGCCGAAGCCACGACGTCGTTCAGACGTTCGGCTCCGCCACGGCCTTCCTTGCCGCCCCAGGCGAACTGGATATCCAGCGAACCCATCGAACGAAGCTGGAAGTCCCAGAGCTTTTCCGTGATCCGTGCCAGACGGCGCTGAGCGGCATCTCCCGACAGGTCGCTGCAGACCAGCAGGAACTGTTCGTTGTCCGACCAGCAGGCGAAGTCTGTCGCGTCCATCAGCGAACCCAGGAAGCCGTGGACGATGCCCACGTTTTCGCGGTCGTACGAGGTCACGCCAATCGAGACTACCAGACCGTTGAAGGTCTTGCCTTCCGATGCTTGCTTCTGCAGGACGCTGTAGTCGAACAAACCAGACGGCAGTTGGGCGGGTTCGTTGCTGCGGAATTCGATGACGTTTCCGGTGGCAGGAGCTGAAGCAGCTGCTGCTGCGGCAGGCGTAGCAACCGTCGACGCGGGCGCGCCGTGGCCGCCTTTGTGCGCGCTGAGAATCTGATTCCAGTTCTTTTTGGACGCTTCGAGCGACGGCGCGACGGGCTCGACGATCGGGATGCGCAACGTCGTTTTTTCGCCAGGCATGCGGCCGGTGGAGGAAGCGGAGGCGGCAGCGGCGGGAGGCGCCGATGAGGCGGCGGCAAACACCGGTTCCGGAGCGGGCGTGGCCGGACGGAACGTGTTGTTCGCCATGCGGGCGGCGACCGATTCGGCAACCGCGGCAACGGCCGGCGACATACGGCGAGCAGGTTTTTCGAGCGCGGGTACGGGAACCGGCTGCGGACGGGGCGCGACTGCGGTTTCGGTGGCTACCGCCGTTTCCGGCCGTCCGTCGCGAATTCCTTCGGGCAACAGCGCGCGTTCAGCCACCGGCGGAGCGACGCCCGCGGTCGCCAACGCCGCCATCGGCTGATGCTGATGCGTCAGGATGAGTTCCAGGCTGCGGATGTGCGATTCCGCCGCTTCCTTCCGCGCCTTGAGGTCGATGGCGACCTCGCGAAGCTGGTCCACATTGCCCTTCAACAAGTCCACCACAAACGCCAGAACGAACGCGGCGAGGATGACGGCGACAATGAAGATTCCGGAAAGTGCCTGCGGACTCAAGTCCATATCATCACTGTAGGGACTATGGCAAAGGGCACCAATAGACCGAAGGAACCAATCCCCCTGGTCGAACCACCTAGCCCGAAGTACTTAGGTAGGTACTAGTACGGGAACCGGTTTCCCGTCGTTCCACGACCGCCAGGAACCTGATTTTGCATACGTTTAGACGGAAGGGGACCACCGCCGTTGGAAAAGCCGGGGCGGCCGTTGGTACCAGCAAAGTCGAGCTCGGAATCTTCGAAAGCGAGGTTGCGATCGAGTACCATTTCGAGCGTCGTACCCTTGGCGAGCACGGCGTCTGGTCCGCGGGTGAGTAGGACGCCCAACAGTCCGGCGGCGGCTCCCGCAGCGGCTCCGATGCCCGCGCCCATGCCGAGGTTGCCCGCGACACTACCGCCGAGCGCGCCCACGCCGGTGCCAACCATGACGGTTTCGCCGACAGTTTTGGCGTCGCCCGCCTTATTGCCTTCGCTGACGATTTTGCCTTCTTCTTTGTCAAGCGATTCGACGGCGCGTCCATCGAGATTGGTCACCTGGGCGCGGAAGTCGCGTGTGGTGCCGTTGGGCAGCGTCAACGAATCGAACTTGAGGAAAAATTCACCACGGCCTTTGACGCGGCCGGGACGCTTGACGCGAATGACCGTTCCAGCAACGTAGCTGCCGGGCGGAATCACCATGCGCTTTCCGGACATCACCGGGAAGACCGTTTCGAGATACACACGGTCGCCGTCGGACGCCGTCTTGGTGCTGACGGAGTTGATCATGCTGAGCAGGATTTGCGTTCCCTTTTCGACCTTAAACGACGGGTTCGAAACGGCCGGAGCCGTCGCGGCGGCGGGCGCTGGCTGCGCCCCTTCCTGAGCCTGCAGGATCGCGGCTCCGCTTCCGGAAAACAGCAAAAGAATCGCAAATGCTCGCATAAACAACAAGACCCTCTCAATTGTACTGTGCTGAAGTTCGGGACGCTTGCCGGTTTGCGGGCGTTTCGGAACCAGTGTGGAAATCGCGCGGTAAAATGGCGGGTATTATGCCGCTGTCCCGCCGCACGCCGCTGCTGCTGCCGTCGATGCTGTTCCTGTTGCCGATTGCGTTCGCCGTCGCGCAACCATCGAAGAAACCGTTCGACGTCACGGGGATGCTACGGCTCAACCGCATCGCCGAACCGCAGCTGTCGCCGGACGGCAAGCTGGTGGCCTTTACGGTGACGACCATCGACGTGGCCGCCAACACGCGTCCACGGCAGATCTGGATCGTGCCGCTGGAAGGCGGCGGCGAACCACGCCAGTTGACTCGCGAAGGCAACAACGATCGTCCACGCTGGACGGCGGATTCGAAGTCCCTTGTGTTTGTGTCGACGCGCAGCGGGGGCCAACAAATCTGGAGCATGGAAGCGGACGGATCGAAGCCCAAACAGTTGACCTCGATCGCGACCGAGGCTAGCGGCGTTACGCTGTCGCCGGACGGCAAGCGCATGATCTTTTTGAGCAGCGTGTTTCCGGAATGCCTGGACGAAGCCTGCAACAAGCGCCGCCTCGAGGAAGAAGCCGCGTCGAAGCTGAAGGCTCGCGTGTACACGTCGCTCCTGTACCGCCACTGGAACGAATATCAGGGCAAGCGGCGGCAACATCTGATGTCCGCGGCCATCGATGGCGGCGATGTGAAAGACCTGACACCCGGTGCGCGCGATATCCCTCCGTTCTCGCTGGGCGGCGCGGACGATTACGCAATCTCGCCCGACTCGCGTGAAGTAGCGTACGTGATGAACGCCGATGAGAACCTTGCCATTAGCACCAACGCCGATATTTATGTCGTGCCGCTCGAAGGCGGCGAAAGCAAGAAGATCACCAACAACACCGGCGCGGACCTGTCGCCCGCCTATTCTCCCGATGGCAAGTACTTGGCCTATCGTTCGCAGACCAAAGCCGGGTACGAAAGCGACCGCTGGCGTCTGACCGTGCTGGACCGTGTCACCGGGCGTTACGACTCGATCACCGATGGAGTGGACCGCAACGTCGTGAGCTTCACCTGGACGCTTGATTCGAAGCGATTCTTTTTTGTGACCGACGATCGCGGGCGGCACAACATCCAACAGATTGCGTCGACCGGCGGTGGTTCGCGGCCGATCATTACCGGTTCGATTTCCGCGGACGATGTGCAGTTCACACGTGATGGCCGGACGATCGTCTACACCGAAATGAGCGGGTCCAAGCCGACGGAGATCATGAAGGCGACCTCCGGCGGCAATCCGGTGCCGTTGACGCATTTGAACGATGCGCTGTTGGCTGAGTACGACCTCCGTCCGTTCGAAGAGATCTGGGTGGACGGCGCGGAGCGGGCACGCATTCACAGTTTTGTGCTGAAGCCGCCGGCATTCGATGCGAAGAAGAAGTACCCGATTCTGTTCCTGATCCATGGCGGGCCGCAGGGAGCGTGGGGCGAAAGCTGGTCCTACCGGTGGAACCCGCAGGTGTTCGCGGCGGCGGGGTTTGTAGTGGTGATGCCGAACCCTCGCGGGTCGACGGGGTATGGGCAGAAGTTCACCGACGACATCAACGCGGATTGGGGCGGCAAGGTGTACGAAGACATCATGGCGACGGTGGACAAGGTCGCGAACGAGCCGTGGGCGGATAGCGAACGGATGGCCGCGGCGGGCGGTTCCTACGGCGGGTACATGGTGAACTGGATGCTGGGACACACGAACCGGTTCAAGGCTCTGGTATCGCACGCGGGCGTGTACGATTTGCGCAGCATGGCCGGCGAGACGGAAGAGTTATGGTTCCCGATCTGGGAGTTCCGCGGCATGCCGTGGGAGAACCCGGAAGTGTACGAAAAGTGGTCGCCGAGCTATTTTGTGCGGGACTTCAAGACCCCGACGCTGGTGTTGCACGGCGAGCTCGATTATCGCGTGCCGGTGGGCCAGGGAATGCAGTTATTCACGGGTCTGCAGTTGCAGAAGGTGCCGTCGAAGATGGTGCTATTCCCGGAGGAAGGCCACTGGATCAGCAAGCCGCAGAATACGGTGCTGTGGTACCAGACGTTCCTGGATTGGGTGATCGAGTGGACGAAGAAGCAGGCGCCACCACCTCCGGCGACGCCTGCTCAGTAAGCGTTAGTGCGCGTCTTCCGCCTCGAGCGGGGTCACCGGGTCGATGAACGGCTAGATGGCCGCTCCCACAACGAGGCGAAGTTCCAAGGGCGCGCCACCTGCGCGGATGTTCGTGGACGTGGGGCTCAGGGGCCTCGTCGATCATCGTGATACCCGACAATATAACGGTGCCTCGGTCCGGGAATTCGACCCCGCGCGACAGCGTGCCGCCTAAAGCCTCAACGGGCCTTGCGAATAGTGGATAAGAGCGCGTCGCTAGGCTTTTCGAGGCGGGAACCGCCTTCCTGGGAGATAGCGCGCCTTTTCGCCATACGCCCCGGCGTACGCTTGCGCGCACGCCGGGTCTTTTCTTCAGCGATCAGGCGCGCCGCCTGCTCTTCGACGGCCTTCCGCCGCGCGGCGCTCAAACCGTTCATTTTGTCTTGCAAGGTAATCGGCATAGCAACCGGCTGTCGTAGCCGTTAGTGCGCGTCTTCGGCCTCTAGCGGGGTCACCGGGTCGATGAACGGCCAGATGATCGCTCCCACAAGGTACACAGCCGCCATCAGGTACAGGAAGATGTTGTAGTCTTTGTTGTAGTTCAGCAGGATGTAGCCGCCGACGGTCGGCGCGACGAAGCCGGCCAGGTTGCCCATCATG
>JAFDVT010000534.1 GCA_018268875.1 Acidobacteriota bacterium | reverse complement strand
TGTCTCTTCGGTAGGGGTCGGTAGGGTGAGTGACCTAAAACGACAGTTTGTTTCGGCGCTGTTCGCCATCCTCACGTTGGCGGCGGTGATTGTTGCCGGAATCAATCTGCAACAGCAGTGGCTGTATCACCTGCCGGACGACGGCGTCACCTGGATTGAGACCTCGAACGGCGTCATCGCCTCCCACATCGTTTCCGGAAGCCCGGCCGATAACGCGGGCATTCGCAAGGGCGACAAGCTGACCGGCATCGAATCGCTGACGGTGCAGCGCGCCATCGACGTTCCGCAGATTCTGATGCGGATCGGGTCCTGGAAATCGGCCAAGTATCATTTCGAACGCAAAGGTCTGCCGGCCGACGCCCAGTTGATCGTCGGAGAACGGCACACCGGCAGGTCGATTTATTACCAATATCTGATTGGCGTTCTGTACCTGGCGATCGGGCTATTTGTTTATCTGAGGCGCGGCAACGCGCATAAAGCGGCTCATTTTTACGGACTGTGCCTTTCGGCTTTCGGGCTGTTCTGCCTGCACTATACGGGCAAGCTGAACGCGTTTGACAAGGTCGTGTACTGGGGCAATGTGCTGGCGGGAATTCTGACGCCGGCGATCTTTCTGCACTTTGTTCTGTCGACGTCGCCGGATTCGCCGCAATCGGGTTGGGGCCGCCGCTGGCGTTTGTGGGCGATTTACCTGCCTCCGTTTGTGTTGCTCGGCGCCTATGCCGGGTTCGCGCTGGGATGGCTGCGGGTTTCGAATCCACTGCTCGAAATGCTGTGGGCGCTGGACCGGGCCTGGCTGGGCGTGATGTGCCTCTACGGGGCGCTGGGTGCGTTCCTGTTATGGCGCCTGGAGCGCTTTTCGCCGGAACCGATCGTACGCGCTCAGATGACGTGGCTGCGCCGCGGCGTGGTGTACGGCCTGGCTCCGTTTGCGATCCTGTACGCGGTTCCCTACATTGGCGGATTCATCCCGGCCAATTGGATGGAACTGTCGCTGTTCTTTCTGCCGCTGGTGCCGTTGTGCTGGGCCTACGCGATTCTGCGTTACCGGTTGATGGACGCCGAAATCATCTTCCAGCAGGGCTACATTTACACGCTTGCCACGCTCGCGGTGCTGGCCTGCATGTACGGCGTCGTGTACTCGGTAACCTCGCCGAAGGACCTGACGGCCACCGCCGTTGTGGCGCTGGTGCTGATTGCGACGTTCGTCTTCCAGCCGATTCGAAACTGGCTCGAAGAGCAGTTGAACCGATACGTCTTTTACAAGGACAGTTACAACTATCGCCGCACGCTGGTGGAGTTCGGACGGGAGTTGAGCGCGCAGACCGACCTCGACGTCATGCTGCAATCGGTGGCCGACCGTTTGCAGGCGACGCTGCTGATCGAAAACGTGGCGTTCTTTGTGGCCGACGAAAACGGCGAGTTCCACCTGAAGACGGCCACCGAACGCGCGGGCCGGCCGTGGGGCATGCTGCCGTACGACCTGAGTTTTCTGGACGAGCATCCCGACAAGCCGTACCTGTTCTTTGAGCAGACCAAATTCGCCATCGACGTGCAGTCCGACGAAATGCCGCAAGCGGTTCGCGCGACGATTGCGGATTTGGACCTGACGTATTACATGCCCTGTTCGGTTCGGGGCAAGACGATCGCGTACCTGGGCGTCAGCCGCACGCGCGAAGGGACGTTCCTGTCGAGCGACGATGTGGAACTGGTGATGACGCTGTCGGGCTATGTCGGCATCGCCATCGACAACGCGCTGCTGTACCGTTCGCTGGCCCGGAAGGTGGAAGAGTACGAACGGCTGAAGGAGTTTTCGGAAAACATCGTCGAGTCGATCAACGTCGGCATTTTGGCCGCCGATTTGGACGATCGCGTGGAAAGCTGGAACACGCAGATCGAACGGTTGACCGGGATTCCGCGCCGCAAGGCGGTGGGACAAAGGCTGCAGGATCTGTTCCCGCGCGACCTGGTGTTCCGCCTGGGCGAATTGCGGTCCGAAAGCGGAATCCACAATATTTACAAGTTCACGCTGCGCCAGAATGGCCGCGAGGCGATTCTGAACCTAGCTGTCGCGCCGCTGGTGTCGAAGGACGGCCAACAGATCGGGCGGCTGATTATTTTCGATGACGTCACGGATCGGGCGACGCTCGAACAGCGCCTGATGCAGGCCGACAAGCTGTCGTCAATCGGTTTGCTGGCGGCCGGTGTCGCGCATGAAGTGAATACGCCGCTGGCGGTGATTTCGACCTACGCGCAGATGCTGGCCAAGCAGATTTCGGGCGAAGATCCGAAGTCGAAGTTGCTCGACAAGATCGCTAAGCAGACGTTCCGGGCGAGCGAGATCGTCAATTCGCTGCTGAGTTTTTCGCGCACCTCCGGCACCGACTTTGTGCAGGTGGACATCAACAAACTGGTTCGCGAGACGTTTTCGCTGGTGGAGCACCAGTTGCAGAAGTCGCAGGTGAAGGTCGCGTTCGAAGTCGACGGCGGGCTGGGCCTCGTAAAGGGCAACAGCGGTAAACTGCAGCAGGTGTTTTTGAACCTGTTCCTGAACGCGCGCGACGCGATGCCGAACGGGGGCAAGCTTGCGATTCGCACCTGGACCGAAGACGATCACGCGCGGATCGAGGTAGCCGACACGGGCGATGGCATTCCGGCCGAGTACCTGGCGCGAATTTACGATCCGTTCTTTACCACCAAGGGTCCGAAGAAGGGGACCGGCTTGGGACTGTCGGTGACCTACGGCATTGTGCGCGAACACGGCGGCAATATCGAGGTGTCGAGCAAGCTGGGCGAAGGTACGGTGTTTCTGATCACGTTCCCGCTCGCCGGGCGGAAGGTCGCGGTGCCTCAACCTCCTCCCCCTCCTCCTCAGCAGGCGGCGGTGGCGGATGCTACCGTGCAGAATGAACATCAGGCGGTCGGAGCCGCCGCTGCTGTTGTTTCGAACGTCTTGTGAATAACTACACAAAAGGTCACATCCTCGTCATCGACGACGAAGCGGACATCCGCGAGAGTCTGTTCGACCTGCTGTCGCTGTACGACTATCAGGTCACGATGGCCACGACGGCCGCCGAAGGCATCGAGAAGGCGTCGGAGACGGGTCCTTACGACCTGATCCTGCTGGACCTGTCGTTGCCGGACGGCACGGGCATGGATGTGCTGGGCGTGCTGCAGGCTCGCGGTGTGGAAACGCCGGTGTTCCTGATCACGGCGTACGGCTCGATCGAGATTGCGGTAGAGGCGCTGAAGCGCGGCGCGGCGGACTATTTTTCCAAGCCCTGGGACAACGAAAAGCTGCTGATCGAAATCGAGCGGATGATTTCGAAGCGGCGCCTGGAGTCGGAGAACCTGGCTCTGAAGCGGGCGCTGAAGCAGCGTTACAGCTTTCCGAATATCGTCGGCAAGAGCGATACGATGCTGCGGGTTCTGGATCTTGTGACGCAGGTGGCTTCGAGCCGCGCGACGATCCTGGTGAGCGGCGAAACGGGCACGGGCAAGGAACTGATCGCCAAGGCGATTCACGCCAATTCGCCTCGCGCCGACGAACCGTTCATCGCCGTGAATAGCGGCTCGGTACCGCCGGAACTGCTGGAATCCGCGTTGTTCGGGCACATGAAAGGCACCTTTACTGGCGCGGTCGCGTCGAAGAAAGGCTACTTTGAAGCAGCCGACCGCGGGACGATTTTCCTGGATGAGATCGGAACGATCAGCCTTGAGACACAGGCCAAATTGCTGCGCGTGATCCAGGAAAAAGAGTTCATGCCGGTGGGGTCGACCGAAACGGTTCGCGTGGACGTTCGCATCCTGGCGGCCACCAACGCTGATCTGCGGCGCCTGGTGGACGAAGGCAAGTTCCGCGAGGATCTGTATTACCGGCTGAACGTGATCAACATCCTTCTGCCGCCGCTGCGCGAGCGCAAGTCCGATATCCCGCTGCTGGTGTCGTACTTTTTCGCGAGGTACTGCAAGGAGAACGAGAAGCCGTTCGAGGTGCGGTTCGACGCCGAGGCGCTGCAGTTGCTGATGGAGTACAACTGGCCGGGCAATGTTCGCGAGTTGGAAAACGTGGTGGAACGCGCGGTGGTGTTAGCGGGCGGTCCCACGGTGTCGGCGGAGGTGTTCCCGGAACAGTTGTTGCACGCCGGGGGCATGCGCATCCGCCGCGACGAGACGGGGCATCTGGCGCCGGACGCGTCGCTGTTCGAGATCGTGGCCGACTTCGAACGGCGCAAGATTATCGAGGCTCTGGAGAAGTGCAGTTACAGCCAAACCGAAGCCGCCGAGCTGCTGCGGATCCCGTTGTCGACGGTGAATCAGAAGATCAAGCGCCTGAGCATCGAGATTAAGAAGAGCGTTCGCAGCTAACAAGAAATCCATTGCATCGCGCAAAATCGCGTGATATTCTTCCTTTGAAACGTGGAGTGATTTAGGACCGCTGTTCCACACCGGTCCGAGCTACTTGCAACCACGTAAAAAAGTGCTAAAGGCGGACGGTCCACACAAGAATTTGAACCCTTGTGGCGTTTCGCCAACAGGGGTTTTTCCTTTTTGGAATGCCCCGTTGTTGGTCCCCTCCGCTTCGCGCAGCAGGCTGAAGAAAAGGAGTTCGACGCGGTTATGACGGTTCTGGAAAGTCAACATCCTCATTTTGAAAATTCGTTGTTGCACGGCGCCGAAGGCGGCCTGGTGTTGCTACGAATCACGGCGGGAGCGCGGCAACTGGAAGAGGTCCTGGAAACGATCGCGGCGCTGCCGTTCCCGATCAATCCGGAGATCCAGCATGGCGACGCGGGAATGAGTTTTGTCGAATTTCCCGCTTATTCGACGCGTGTGGAAGAGGTTCGCGGGGCGCTCCTGGAGCGCGGGTTCCCGGCGTCGATTCTCCGCGTGGTCGAGGACCGGTTCTAGGGTTCGAAACGGTCGCGCAGATGTTTGGGCAGCAGCGGACAGGCGGCCTCCGGACGGGCGAATAGCCGGTGGCGGATCGCGGCGACGTTGGCGTAGGTCCAGTCGAGAAAAGGCCTGGGAAAGAGTCGCCCAATGGCGGCGATCACGGCCCAGGCGCCACCTAACCGGGCGAGGATGTGCAGAATTGCCGCCGACTGTGCGAGGGCCTGCTGGCCGTGGGTCCAGATGACGACGCTATCGGGCAGGTTCGCGCGGATGGCCTCGGGGATCGTGCGGCGAAACGAATCGGAATCGAGCGGCGCGAAGCGGAAGCGCGAGCCGTCGGCGTCGTGTTTGAGAACGAACCGGACGGCGTGATGGCAGAGACCACAATGACCGTCGTAGTACATGGTTTCGCGGCCCGGGTTTTGCATCAACTTCCAGTATGGATCGGTTATACT
>JAFDVT010000533.1 GCA_018268875.1 Acidobacteriota bacterium | reverse complement strand
TACCCGACAATACCCAGCGTCCTGCCGTGGATTTCCTCCATGTAGTACTGTTCCCAGCGGCCTTCCGCCTGCTGGCGCAACAGCCTCCGCGTATCCTTCGCAAAGAACATGCAGCCGTAAATCACGAACTCGGCGAGCGAACGTTTGTAGGCCCCGCGGCCGTTGGTCAACGGCACCTGGCTCTGCAGCATGTCCGGAAACAGCAGCGTTTCCACGCCCGCCGAAAGCGAATGCACCCAGCGGAGCTTTTTGGCCAGCGGGAATACGTCGATCAACAGCTTGGCGCGACCCATATCGGTGAGAATCGCGTCCGCTTCCGCAGCCTGTTCCTTGGCCTTGCCGGGGTCCAACGTCACGGTGATGTTGGTCTCATCGGGCAGGCGGGAAAGAAGCTTCAAATGCGGCGCGCTGGGGTCGCCGAGGACAAGCAGAGTGGTTTGTGGCATGAGCGTTAAGTACCAGCATACGGCGGTACACTGGAAGCGTGCCGGAATTCTGTACTTGCGGCGTCGAACTGGTGCCCGATGCGCGCTTCTGTCATAAGTGCGGAAGGCCCGTTCGCGAAGAAGATCGCGCCTTTGAGCAGCAACAACAACAGGCGGCGGCAGTAGAAGCCTCCGCTCCGCCTCCGTTACCCGTTGGCGACGATGCTTCACCGTCTCAGCCCCCCGCCGCTCAACCCGAGATCGGCTTTCAGAACAAAGTCGCCGTACGTATAGCCGCGATCCTGGCCGGCCCCATGTACGTGCTCATCAACCTTCTGGCGATTCTTCCCGGCGGAGTTCTGCTGGCGTTTGCCGGACTCTTCGGCACCGGCGTCATCTCCGTCGCCATGTACCGCCAGCGCACCGGCACCGGCGTTTCCGTCATCAGCGGGGCGCGCATGGGCTGGATCTGCGGCGTATTCGTTTTCGTTATCGCCCTGGTCATTTTGACGCTGGTATCGGCCATGAGCCCCAGCGGCGACCTCAGCGACACGATGAAGGAACAGCTCAAACGGCAGGGCCAGAACGCGGCCGAAGTACAGCGCGTCGCCGAGTTCCTGCAGAACCCGCTGGCCATCGTGATGTTGCTCGCCACCTTCTTCGTGATGCTCACCACCATCCCGAGCCTGGGTGGAGCGGCCGGCGCCGCGATGTTCAACAACAACCGAAGTTGACGATGTAGCCCGGGACCTCGCACGCCTGTTCCCCATCGGGTTCCGGCGCCTGCGCGACGGTCCGCAACGGCAGAACGCCCGGCCACACCGGCAGCGCGTAATCCTCCGCGTCGTCCTTCGGCCCGCCCGTGCGAACCTTGGCCGACGCCTCCTCAATTTCCATCGCCAGAACCGTCGTACCCTTCAATTCCTTTGGCGCCGGAGGCCGTACATCTTCCCAACGGCCCCGGATCAGGTGATCCGAAATCACCTTCAGGGCGTGATTCTTGTCGCTGTCTCCCGCAAGCTTGCGCGCCGTCCCGAACGCCACAACCGAGCGGTAGTTCATCGAGTGATGAAACGCCGAACGCGCCAGCACCAGGCCGTCCACCAACGTCACCGTGACGCAAACGGCGATGCCGGTTTCGAGTTCCCGCATCATGCGGCTTGCGGCCGAACCATGCAGGTACAGCGTGTTCCCTTCCCTACCGAACAACGTCGGAATCACAAACGGCTGCCCGTCGGCGACAAAGCCCACGTGCGCGAGAAACGCCGCGTCGAGAATCCGGTAGAGGTCGGCTTCCTCATGCGAGCCCCGGTCGGACAGACGGCGCAACTGCGAGCGATTGGTCAGGTTCACATCGTCAGTGTGCCTCGCCCACTGGTACTTTAAAAGATCCACTTTTGTTACATCTGTCAATACCACTGCTGCCAGACATCGCGGAACCGCTGCATCGCCAGATTTACGCGGCGCTGCGAACGGCAATCCTCAACGGCACGCTGCGGGCCGGTGACGCATTACCTTCCACTCGCGAACTGGCCCTGGAACTCGGCGTGTCGCGAACCACCACCAATACCGCTTACGAACAGCTTTTGGCCGAAGGCTACGCCGTCAGCCGCCACGGCGCGCGAACCGTGGTCGCGGAAGGCATCGCGGTCCCGAGCGCCGCGCGAACCGAAGTCGCCGTACCGTTGTCGCGCTTCGGCCAGGCAGCTCCTCAGGCGGGCATTCATGTTCCCAGCCGAAAGGGCGTGCCGCTTCGATACGACTTCGTGTACGGGCGCGGCGCGGTGGAAGCGTTCCCCTTCGAAACCTGGCGCAGAATCCTAGCTCGCCAGGCTCGCCACGTCACCTTGCGAACTCTGGACTACGGCTCCGCGGGCGGCGACGAGACGCTGCGGAACGCCATTGCGGCCCACCTGCGGCGTTCTCGCGCCGTGGTCTGCGAACCCGAGCAGATTTTGATTCTCAACGGTTCCCAGCAAGGCCTGGACCTCGCCGCCCGCGTCCTCATCAACCCCGGCGACACGGTCATCATCGAAGACCCCAGTTATCAGGGCGCCCGCGATGTCTTTCGCGCGGCCGGCGCGGATCTGGCGCCCGTTCCCGTTGACGATGGAGGCATCCAAACCGGCCTGTTTCCGCCTCGCGCGAAGCTGATCTTCACCACGCCATCGCATCAGTTTCCGACTGGCGTCGTATTGACTCTCCAGCGCCGCCGCCAGATTCTCGAATGGGCCCGCAAACATTCCGCGGTGATTCTCGAAGACGATTACGACG
>JAFDVT010000532.1 GCA_018268875.1 Acidobacteriota bacterium | reverse complement strand
CGCAGCAGGGCGGCGATGTCTTCGTACGTCACGTGGTACCGCTGCTTCATCAACGCGCGGCACTTGGCCGACAGCACCAGGAACTGCGCGCCGCGGACCGACGCTCCAAAGTTCACGTACTTCTTCATGAACTCCGGCGCCTCGTCCGTGCTCACGCGCGTCGCGCGCACCAGATTCAGCGCATAGCGCGCCACCGGCTCGGCGATCGGAACCATACGAACCAACTGCTGGAAGCTCAGAATCTCTTCCGCCGTCGTCACCGCCTGCGCCTGGTTCACCGCCGTGGTGGTCGTCATGTCCAGAACCTTCAGTTCGTCTTCGACGGGAAGGTAATCGAGCATGGTGTTGAACAGGAACCGGTCCAACTGCGCTTCGGGCAGCGGGTACGTGCCTTCCAGCTCAATCGGGTTCTGCGTCGCCAGCACAAAAAACGGACGCTCCAGCTTGTATTGCGTACCGCGAACCGTGCACGAATACTCCTGCATGGCCTCAAGCAGCGCGGACTGCGTCTTCGGCGGCGTACGGTTGATTTCGTCGGCCAGCACGACGTTGGCAAACAACGGCCCGGGAACAAAGGTCCACGTGCGGCGCCCGGTGCCTGGTTCTTCTTCGATGATGTCGGTACCGGTGATGTCGGTGGGCATCAGATCCGGCGTAAACTGAATGCGCTTGAACTTCAGCCCCAGCGTGTCCGAAAGCGTGCGGACCAGCAACGTTTTCGCCGTGCCGGGCAACCCCGTAATCAGACAGTGGCCGCCGACAAACAGCGCGATCAGCACCTGTTCCAACACCTCGTCCTGGCCCACGATAACGCGGCGAACCTGCCGGACGATGTCGGCGTGAGCGGCCTGAAACCGGTCAACGCGTGCTTTGAGTTCCGTGGAATCGAGTGTAGTGGTGGTGGTAGACAAAACGTTATTTGGTCCTATTCAGTTCTAACAGCAGCTTTTGCGCGGGCTTGTAGCCAGGTGCGGCCTCAAGCGCCTGGATCACCTGATCCTTGGCATCGTCAATCCGGTTTACATCAGAATATGCTTTCGCCAGCAGGTACCGCGAACCGGCCTGATCGTTGGGCTTTGACGCCACCAGGGCCTCATATTCGCGAACCGCGCCCTTCTTGTCGCCAAGCTCCTGGTACAGGTTGCCGAGCTTGCGATGCAAGTCCTCGTCGAGCGGGTAAATGAAGTTGATGCGCTCGAGTGTCGCCGCGGCGTCGGCCTTCTTCCCAGCCTCGATCTGCAGGTCCGCGAGCTTATGTAGCGTCTCCGGCGTACGCCCGCCCTGGTCCGAATACCGCCGCAGTTCCGCCATCGCCTTCGCCTTGTCGCCCTTGGCAAGCAGACCCTCGGCCAGCATCTCGTACGCCGACCGGATCTCGACATAATCCGGATACAGGTCGCGAACCTTGGCGCCTTCGGCAACCACGTAGTCCCAATTCTTTTTGAGATACGCGTCGGTGAGCGGCTTCATCTGCTTTTTCCACTCGTCGTAATTCTTCACCTGCGCGCCGACCTTGGTATCGAGCCACGCCAGGAACTGTTTGTCGAACTCTTCGGGCTCCATCTGCAACTGCTGCCGCACGACGTCGGCCGTCGCGATGCGCTTGCCATAGGCTTGCGTGATGTCCAGCAGCTTCTGCCAGCCCCATTTCTCTTCGATCCAGTCGCAGACCTTGCCGGCCTGGAAGTACGACACGATCACCTGCATCGGATACTGCGGCCGCATGAACCCGCGATCGAGCTCGGCAATGGGCAGCAGCTTCTTTTCCTTGATGGCCATGATCGCCGCCTGATCCAGACGGTCGCCCCAATCCTTATGGATCGCGGTTTCCTCATGCACGGCCATGCCTTCGGTGAACCAGCGCGGGATCTTGTGATGCGTCGCGGACAGCGTGTACACGTGCGACAACTCGTGCCACAGCGTGGACGCCCAGTGGAAGCTGCCGGGCTTGCGGCCCGACGGCGAATCCATCGCCACCGAATGTCCGAACGTCACGCCCAGCGCGCCGATGCCCGGCATGCCCATGGTGCGAACCGCAAAGTCGTCGTGGTTGGGGTAGAGTTCCAACTGCACCGGCGCGGTCAGCTTCAACTTGTACTTTTTCTCGAACGTGTCGATGGCGCGATCGAGTTCCGCCTGGGCGTACGGCAGCAGCAGGTCCGCTTCCTTCTTTTCGACGCGAATGATCGTGCGCGGCGTCTTGTAGGTGTTGTACCGGTTGTAGCTGTCCATCAGGCGCAGCGAATTCACCGTGGTATTGCCGCGGTATCCACTTTCGTACGCCATCTCCAGCGCCTTGCGAGCCTCTTCTTCGCGACCCATGCGCATCAGGTTGACGCCCATTTCCGCGCGCACCGGCCACAGATACGGCGACAGTTCCAGCGCCTTTTGAAACTCCGCGATGCCTTCGTCGTAGCGGCGGTTCAAAACAAAGATGTGGCCGATCAATCCATGACCTTTACCGTACACGGGGTTGATCTTGCGGATCTTTTCGATCCACGGCGCGCCGTCGCGATCGTTCAGGTATTCGTTTGCCGCGAGCACCGCCATCGCGTCCAGCGCCTCAGGCGACATCTTCAACGCTTTTTCGGCTTCTTCCACGGCCTTCGCGCTGTTGTTGTCTTCGAGCGCCAGGCGCGCCAGAAGTTCCTGCGCTTCGACCATATTCGGGTCGGCTTTCAGAGCCTTCTCTGCCATGTCCGACGCCTTGCGATCGAACATTTCCGCGCCAATCAGCGCCATGCCGTACATCGCGCGAGGGTTCTGCGGCTCGATTTGCAGCGCGTCCTGAAACAGTTCTTCGGAATCGCCCGACT
>JAFDVT010000531.1 GCA_018268875.1 Acidobacteriota bacterium | reverse complement strand
CTCCAGCGGACGGCGCGGAAGGCGTAGTAGTAAGGGTTGCCGCGTGTGATGTAGTGCCGTGTTTCGAGCACGATACGGCGAGCGAACAGGCGCGCGACGTTCGGCTTTTTTTTCGTCCAGGCGGGTAGATCGGGCCCGATGCAGCCGTGCAGCTTCACCACGGCCATGCCACCATCCGTAATGCGCAGGGCGTTACCGGATCGGGATCGCGATTGGAGTGCCGGACGGTCGAGCCATTGCATGCCTTCCATACAATCGGCATCGTTCAGGTCGTTCAGAAGGATATTGCGTTCGCGGTCGATGCGGAGGTCCACGCGGTGGGTCAGACTGAGGCGCCCCCAGTCGAACGCGACGCCGATGTCATGGGTAGCGGCCCCAATCCATAGCCCTTCGCCGTTCGATGCATTGAGATTCCAAATGCGGATGTGATGCCGTTTGGAGAGCGTATTGAAGGACTTCTGATACACCAGATCGGGAAGCCTCCCTTCCCAGGTGAGCGGCGACACCGGCGCGGCTTTGTACGTATTCATAGACGCGAAAGCCTTGTAGGTGTGAGCGAAGGTCCTGGCATTGAAGGGTTTGGCCGCCGTCCAACCGGCCGCGGCAAAGGCCTGTTCCAGTTGTTGGCGCGAGCCGAGGAACGCGAAGTTGATCAGATCCGCGACTTTGGGGCCGTCCACCGGGACGATGTCCGATGCGGTGGTCTGCAGGATGTCGGCCGTTTCTCCCGGCAGATCCGGCAACATTCGCGGGAAATTCGAACGCGGCTCAACGCCGGGCACAGGCGGGGCGGTGATTTTCAGAATCAGGTCGGTACCGGTGGGAAGTTGGATTTCGGGGTCCGGCAGGCGGAAGAGAATCGCCCGGGCGCCGACGATACCGGCGGCGGCCAACGGATTTGCCAGAAATCGAGCTTGCAGCATCCCGCTAGCGCCGGTAAGGCCGACAGTAGAGCGTCCGAATAGCGCCGGTGTAGGACGCAGCCAAAGGCCGCTGATCCAACTGTGAGGATGGCTGGCGGCGACAATACCCTGCAGCGTGTTGGGGCGTGTGACGCGTTCGCGGGCGTTGTCGATTTCGACCAACTGCACCTGGCAATCCACGGGGTTTCCGGTCGGCAGCGCACAACCGTCGAATTGCAATTCGAGAATCGCCTGCTCCCGGCGAATCCCAAGGCCCACCGGCCGCGCTTTGCGGACACGTCCGCGAATCAGTGTATTGCGAGGCAGTTCCCCGGGCCGGTGCTTGCCTAGCGGTCCGACGATCCTCCCCAGAAAACCCGAACCTTCACGGGATTCGCTACCGAGCGGCCCCATGAGGCGAACCTGATAGCTACGCGGGTGAGGGGCGTCCGGCGCCGTCTCCGCCAGGGCGAGCAGCGGGGCCAGGACTAGGAGGCAAACGCTAGACCGCATCGTCATCCGGCCAGATCCTGTCGGCCAGCCCCCAAGCCACCAGGGCGATTGCAATGCTGGCCAAGCCGTCCACCGCGTAGTGATACCGGCCGTAGATGGTAGCAAGGAACACAAGGCACGCTGTGATCAGCACCGGCATCCAGACGCGAGGCCGCCTCGGCACGGCGCGAAACAAGCCGAACGCGCATGAGAACGCTACCGCCACGTGCCCGCTAGGGAACACGCTTGTGGAAATATCGAGATGGTCAAGAAGCCAGACATTGAGTGACCGGGGAAACCCATTGTACGCGGGAAGATCCTGTCCCGCAAATGCAACTCGCGGCGATTGTGTGGGAACAACGAGAATCAGGATATAGGCCGTCAGGGTACCGAGAAACAGTACTTCGAGGAACCGGGGGGCCTGGCGCCGTTCACCCGCCGCATACAGCAGCCCGAGCGATATGGGGGGGATGGCGTACAGCAGAAGGTACGCGGTCTCGAGCAGTACCGGGATGACCGGCCCGAGCGCTTCGAAAATCCTGCGCATGCCGGCCGCGTTGAGAATCTGGCGGTCCCACAACACCCAGGAATCCTGCACGCTGACGGCGACAGATGGCTTGGCGAACAGTTCGAGCGACCAGTAGGCGAGCGGGATGGCCGCCAGCGAAATCCATTCCCGCAGTACTCTGGCCCAGCCGGCTCCGCGTTGTTCTTCGAGGCGGCAGAGCCACCAGACGGGGAGCGGCGAAAGGAGCAGCGCGATCTCGCCGGCAAAGCTGATGGACCGCCAGAACCCGGCGACCGCGAGGAGCAGAAAAAAGCAAAGCACCGTCTGTTCGTAGCCGCGCAGGACGGGGCGCGAACTGACAACCTTGGGTGCCGTGGCGTTCATCGAAAGTCGAAACCCTATTTACGAAACCTGGAAAAGTTTCGAATACGTGACACTAACAGGAAAGCGGCGACTTCTCAATAGGCGGTTTGAATTGCAATGGCAATTCGCTTACCGATTGGGGTGTTTCGGGGGGTGTCCGAAAGACGAGAACCCGGGGTAGGCTTGCAATAGGACATCCCACGATGAAACACCAACCAGTCGCCGCTGCGTCCCGGCTGAGCCTGCCGGAGGGCAGACAGCGCCGCCTGCAATGGGAACTGGTGCTGGGATTCGCGCTGATGATCGTGCTGCTTGGGGCGGACGGCATCGGCGGCTTCAAAAGCATCCTGTCGGTTCGCGAAAGCGTGTCGCGGCTCACCGGCGCGCAGTTCCAGAACGTGGTGCTCATCGACGAGGTGCAGCGCGTGCAATCGTCGCTCGGCTCGGTGCTCTACAAAATCGGCACCGGCGAGGCGGCCAGCGACCGCAAGCGGCTCGAAGAGGGCGTGAACCGCATCGAACAGTCCTTCCGGCAGTTGTTTGCGGGCATCCCGGCGGACGACCCGGACATCGACCTGTGGCGAGCGGTGGAAAAAGCGTCGGTGGACGCGACGATCGAAGCCGACCGGGTCCTGGAGCTCAGCGCGACGCGCAAGCCCGATCTGACGCGGCTGATGGCCTGCCGGGAACAACTGCTTTCCTCGACCAGCACGCTGATCCGGGCCAACCACGACCGCGCCGAAGCAACCCGAAAGCAGATCGAAGAGATCACCTCGAACCGGCTGACCGAGGACGCAACGCTGCTGTCGCTCTGCCTGGTGATCGCTGTTGCCAGCGCGTGGTTCGTGCTGCGGATGGTGTCGCGCCAACAGCAGCAGATCACCGAACACGCGACGGAGCTGGGTCGCGTTTCCTGGCAGTTGCTGGAACGCCAGGAAAACCTCGCGCGGCGCCTGTCGCACGAGTTGCACGACGAACTGGGTCAGTCCCTGACCGCGCTTAAGACCAACTTTTCGCGCTTTCAGAAAGCGCAGACGCTCGATCCGAACTGGATCGAGGACTGCAACACGCTGCTCCGGGAATCCATCCGCAGCGCGCACGAGATTTCGCAATTGCTGCGTCCCACCATCCTGGACGATTTCGGCCTGGATTCGGCGTTGCGCTGGTTGTGCGAACGGTTTGAGGAACGCAATCGGATTGAAGTGCAGTATCAGTCGGACTTGAACGAACGGCTGGATGCGCAGACGGAAACGCACGTCTTCCGCATCGCGCAGGAGGCGTTGACGAATATCGCGCGTCACGCCAAGGCCAGCAAAGTGACGATGTCGCTTTCGCGGGAAGACGCCAGCACGATTCGCCTGTTTATTCGCGACAATGGCGTTGGGATCGGCGCTGCGCCGAAAACCACGGGACGATTCGGAGTGACGGGTATGCGGGCGCGCGCCAGAAGCCTCGAAGGGGCCATGCGCGTGCATTCGGAACCCGGCAGAGGCACCGAAATCGAAGTGGTCTTTCCCTGGAAAGCGATTGTCGATGAAGAAGAAAACGCGCATCTTGTTGGCTGACGACCATCGTATGGTCCGCCAGGGCTTCCGGTTGATCCTGCAGGCGCAGGACGACATGGAAGTGGTGGGCGAGACCGGCAACGGCCGGGAAGCGGTGGAAATGTCGAAGACGCTGCGTCCGGACGTCGTCGTGATGGACGTCACGATGCCGGAATTGAACGGCATTGAAGCCACGCGGCGCATTCGCGAGGCCGAGCCTTTGGTGCGTGTGCTGGCGCTGAGCGTGCATCGCGACGGCGTGTACGTTCGCGAAATTCTGCGGGCCGGGGCCGAAGGGTACATCTTAAAAGAATCGGCCGATAGCGAACTGATCGCCGCCGTGCGCGCGGTGGCGCAGGGCAACAGCTATCTGAGCCCCGAGGTGGCGGGCGCGGTGTTAAAGGATTACCGCAAACACGCCACCAATCCACTGGATCTGTTGAGTTCGCGCGAACGGGAGATCCTGCAGCAGATTGCGGAAGGCAAGACCAACAAAGAGAT
>JAFDVT010000530.1 GCA_018268875.1 Acidobacteriota bacterium | reverse complement strand
TTTTGCATCACAACGCCGCCCGCATCCGAACCGACGGCGATCGACAATTCCCATTCGCCGGCGGCTCCATTTTGAACGCTCGTTTCGACACCGTCCTGATCGGTAATCTGCCACCCTAGCGGCTTGGCCGGATCAGCCGCATCGTCGCTAAACGCCAGATCGCTAGCGGTCGCATCGCCGGCTTTTGCACTCACGAAATAATAGGCTCGTGCTTCTTGCAGGAATCCCTTGCCCACCAACGTCGTGATCAGCAGATGGGGCAATTGGGGGTCGGCATAGCCACGCGGCAAACCGCCGGCTTGTCTGATGAAAGCCGCCACCGATCGCGGATCCGTATTGCTGGTGGCGTAGCTCAGCAGCGATGGCATCCACGGCGCGCGAAGATAGGCCACAAGCTGGCGGCGGACATCGGCCTGTTGCATCGCGCCGGCAAGTACGGGAAGCAAGCGAGGACCTGCCTCGTCCGACACCCTCAGTGCGATGTCGTAGTGTCGCAATGCCCCAGCGATATCGCCCGCATTTACGCGATTCTCGATCAACCATAACTGCGCGAGCAGGTTACGCCGGGTCATCCTTTCCGATGTTCGGATCAACGCGTCGGCACGCGCAGTGTCGCCCTGCATGTCAGCGGCATATCCCGCCAACGCCAGCGCACCGGGGTTGAGTGCCTGCGCCTGTAACGATCGACGAGCGGCGGCGGCAACCGCCTTCACGTCCAGCGACGCTGGATTGTCGATCAGTTTTTGCGTCGCAGCCGCGGCAAGCGCTGCGGCACTATCCGGATCGAACTGCAGCGCGACCTTAGGATTGGAGCGCGCTGTAACATCCACCAAGGCATTAACCAGCGCACCCCAACCAAGTCCCAGCGCGACGAACACACACCCGACGAATCGGACAAGCCGCAATTTCTCCATGCCGGATCCTCGCATTTGTTCAGGTCAGGCAATTTCCTTGGTATCACCATAGCCATAGCCATAGCCATAGCCATAGCCATAGCCCGCCTGGCGTGAGCCCAGCTTAGTCAAGATGACGCCATAGATCCGCGCGTGGGCGGCCCGCATGCGATCGAGGGCGGCGCGCACGCCGCGAACGGCAACGCCTTCCGATTCCACGACAAACACGCATCCCTCGACCGCACGCGAAAGCAACGGCGCATCGGCAAGGCCGAGAACCGGCGGTGAGTCGACCAGGACGTGGTCGTATTGCGTCGTCAATTGTTTGATCAGCGAAAGAATGCGGTCCCCACTCAACAACTCGGCCGCATTGGGCGGGGTCGGGCCGGCGGCTATCGCGTTGACGCCTTCCCAGTTGGTCTGATGGATCAATGAAGCGATGTTCTGTTCACCAGCCAGATAGTTGCTCAAGCCCCGATTGTTGTTGAAACCGAACATTCCATGGACGGATGGCGATCGCATATCCGCGTCGATCAGCAACACCTTGGCGCCAGTACGGCCCAACGATACCGCGAGCGCGAAACAACTCACTGATTTGCCTTCTGCGGGTCGCGTGCTGGTCACCATGAATGATTTGGGAATGCCGTGATCGGTTGTGAACGACAGACCGGTACGCGCTGTCAAATAGGCTTCAGACAGCGTCGACTTGCGATCCGCCAGTTCGACCATCGTGTCGCCTTCCACTTCGGGCACGCTGCCCAACAGCGGTGCTTGCAGGACACGAGCCACTTGCCCCGGGTCGCGGAAGCCCTCGTCTATCTGTTCCAGCCCCGCTACGGCGACGGCCGCCAACGCTACGCCCGCAACCAAAGCGAGCGCCAGATTAAGCATCAGCTTGGGAGACGAAGGCGCTTCAGGCACATTGGCATCATCGACAACGGAGATGTTGCTCGGCTGAACACTAGCAACGCCGATCTCTTTATAGCGCTGCAACACGGTGTTGTAGAGTTCACGATTGGTGTCGGCTTCACGCTGATAGATATTGTATTGAATGCTATCGCGCTGCTGCTGCCCCAGTTCCTGCGACAGAGCGGCGACACGGGCTTTGAGGCCTGCCTCCCGGTCCGCTGCCTCACGATATTCCTGCGAACGCCCTCCCCGGATGCGTGCAGTTTCACGCGCGATCGCCTGATCCAGTGTCGCAACCTGCTGCGCCAATGCCTTGACCGGCGGATAATCCGGCTCGAACTGAGTCAACATCTTTGCATATTCGGCTGCAGCTTCAGCACGCTTCTGACGCAATCCGCTCATCGCGGTGCTATTGAGTGAGTCCGAAGTCGAATCGATCGACTTGACCTGGTTCTTGCCCTCGGCCTCAATACGGTCGGCGGTGGCCTTAGCGAGCGCCTCGTTCAAGGCTTGGAGGCTGCTCGACACCAGCGTTTGAGTTGTACGGGTTTTACCGTCGGGGCTCTCCTCGCGATTCAACGGAACGATGTCTTTCGCCGATGCATAATTTGCAAGATCCCGTTCGGAATTCTCCACCTTAGTGCGAAGTTCTGCCAGGCGCGTCTCAAGGAATCGCCTAGCGTCGGCGGTAGAGGCAAAACGACGGTCGCCGCTCAGCCGAATGAATTCGCGCGCCCATGCATTCGCTATCTTCGCAGCAATGACTGGCGACCCGCTACTGTATCGGACGTCGACCAGGCTCGACCCGCGTACCGGGGCAATTGCCACGTGCGTGCGCAGCAAATCGATGGCCAACTTCTCGCGCTCGTTGCGACGTTCGACCGGATTGGCCGACACCTTGCCGCCAAAGATTGACCGATCGTCGATCGACTTGGCGTGCGCGGCAAAAAAATCCCGATCATCCGCCAAGCGCAACACGCGTGCCACGCGTTCAGCCATCGTCCGGGCTTCGAGCAGCGAATATTGCGTTTGATAGAATTCCTGGTCGGGGCCGGTCGGCGCGGCGTCAACCCCTTCTACTTTAGTGATATTCTTCTCTTCCCGACTGATCTCCAAGCGAGCGACCGCCGTGTAGGTCGGCTTGGTCATCAGCGTTGTGATCAGCCCAGCGACCAGCGCAGCTATGACAATACCGATCACCACCCACTTCCACCGAAGCGCAACGTGCCAATATTGGAGAAGGATCGGTACACGCATCGACTGAGGCACCTGTGCACCTGTATCTGGAGCGTCCCCGGAATGACCGGCAAGGATAGGCTGAAGCATTAAAGCAGAACTTCCAAACGAATTAGCGGACAAGTGTCACCAATGCATATGCAAGAGTCGGCGCTACCTGGAGGACATCCTTGAAAATCTTTTTAGCAGTAGATTCGTCGACGACGACGACATCGTTAGCATATACTTCCGGATCTGGATAATTACCGCGCCTAATAGCCTTCAGGTTAAACAAGGCCGCCAATTTATTGCCGTTTACTGTACGGAATACTATCACGTTCTGATCGCGAGCGATGTCCGTCATGCCTTTTGCCGTCGCGATCGCGCGTAACAAGGTCATCTTGCCTACCACCGGATAAAGGCCAGGCTCGCGCACCGCACCGTCGACGGTGATCACCTGGCTGACCGTCTCCTTCAGGTTTACAGTGACCTGCGGATCGCGGATGTAACGCGCCAAACGCAGTTGGATCATCTTTGATACTTCGGCAGGCGTTTTGCCGGACGCCTCGATTGTCCCGGCAAATGGAAACGAGATGCGGCCGCTGGCGTCGGTTTGGACCTCTTTCTTGCTCAACTCCTCGACGCCGAACACGTCGATCTCCAGTTTGTCGAATGGCCCGATCAGGTAAGTCCGTTCATTCGCGACGAGATCAGCGCGATCCGGCGACGGAAATGTGTCAGAATTCACCAGTTGCAAATTCGCACTCGTCCCCATCTGGGGTGTCGCGCACGCCGACAGGACCAGCATCAACCCTACCGCAAAAAATTTCCTGATCATTCAAAATCCTTGGCGCGATGGTCATCCACCATCCATTCGAAAGCAATGCCCTGGAAGCGTTAGCTTGTTTGGGGCCGCCCCATATCGGCGATGGCGTCGCAGGTCCATACCACGGCAATGACAAAAAGCGCCGTCATGGAGGGCGTGCGCAATGGGTAGTCGACCACGCTGGCGCAAGCCATGATAATAATAAGCACAATGCCGAGCCGTCCCATCAACAGCCCGGGAGTGACAGGATTGCGGTCGATAAACAGACGCTTAATCGCGTAACATGCTGCCAAGACAGCGACGGCAAGGATCAGCATGGCAGGGAGCCCGCCGGTCAACAGAACCTCCAACCAGTCGTTGTGAGCGTGATTGACGTAAAAGCCATCCAGTTCGTTAGTCGGCTCGATCGCCGCATAGACGGCCGGGAATGATCCCTGGCCCGATCCCCAAGGCGCATATTGACGAACCAGCGGCCATGAATTGCGCCAAATCATCAGGCGCATGTCGGCGTCGTCTTGCACCGCAAACAGCCGGCGAATAGCCTCTGCACGAGGCAGCGCAGCCACCGCCGTCATCATTGTCACGATCAACAGGAGTCCGCCGCTTCCCGCTATCATGGCCAGACGACGTAACCGTCGGGGCAAAGCACCAAACGGGTTTCCGTTCGGTCGGTAAAGCAGGACGATGGATGCAAACCCGATCAGCATCAGTCCCAAGCCGGCCCGCGAACCGGTAACCAGCAGCAATGGCACCAAAACAATACTCGCACCGATCGCGATGACAGTGCGCATACGCGAATTCATCGGCAACCAGTCGGATGCAGCGAACACTGCCAGCATCGGCACCATCATAGCAATCAACGTGGCTTGATGGTTCCGGTTGGCATAAAGCCCGACCGCCGCTCCACGATTGGTCACGTCGTAGAAGTAAAGCTCGCCGCCTGGGTTGGCCGCCTGAATGACTCCCAATAGGCCACTGACAAACCCGAACAGCAACAACATCGGCAGTAGCCGAAACCTGCGCGAAGGTTCGATGCCGGCGAGCAGTGCCAACATCGCCAGCGGCACTGTCAGCGAATAGAGCGCGTTCCATGTCGCCATCGGAGCGAGACTGATCGGCTGCATGGAGTGCCCGAGATCGGCCGTTGCGACCGCCTGCGTTGCAAGTTCCCGACCGGCCAAAGCTGTCCACCAGCCGTAAGGCATGGGGATAAGCTGCAACAACACCGAAGCAATGCACGCGCCGATCATCGCGAAGGCAAAATACAACCGGCGCATCTGCCGGCCACTGATTGCAAACAGGGCCACAACCGATACGAACGCGGCGACCGGACGCAAAATGATCAACGACCGGACGTCGTCACGCGCCCCACCCCCCGTTAAACACACCAGACAGAAAAATGCCCACACGCCAAAAAGGTAAAGGCGTTGGATACCAAATTTGGAATGACCCCCACCGTGCGCGACACGACCTTCCGGCATCATCTTGGCCCAAGGCCGCATGGCGACTCCCTACAAACCGCGCGGCCGGCCGTTCGCCGCAGATCCAACGCGGATGTTTTCTACGTTGATCATCTTATCGTTCGTCGCATGCTCAAATCAAGGCAGCACGGTCGCTGGAAAGCGTTAACCGATAGCAGCCGAAAGGAAAACGGAGACAACCGACCTTGCTCAACCAGCCATGGAATCGCGATCGACCACCCATTTGCGCTTGGTCAATCGGCGCATGGGCGCTCCGCAATATTGACAAACGCTGACATAACCATCGCCGCTGGCGCGAACATTCTTTTCGCTGCGCACGTGCTTCCCGCGCAAACAATCTATCCAACCTC
>JAFDVT010000052.1 GCA_018268875.1 Acidobacteriota bacterium | reverse complement strand
TTTCAACGATGATTCCATCCGTGGGCCGCACTCGTTCTTCGGCGTCACGCGCGCTTACTATCACGACGAGAAAGTTACGCCCAAGCCGTCGTTGACGCATATGCGCCGGATGTTTACCGGCAGCTTTGCGGACGCGGTCCACAACGCGATCCTCGCCTGGCGCGACAACAAGGCCACTGATGACGACGTCCAGTGGCTCAACTGGCTGCTGCGCGAAGGCGTGCTGGTGAACTCCCGCAATCTCACTCCGAAGCTGCGCGAGCTTTCGGACGCCTACCGCGCGGCCGAAGCGGGCCTTGAGGAACCGCAGGTCGCCTACGCGATGGGCGACTTTGATCCAGGCGCGGACCAACGCATTTTCGTTGGCGGACAGGCGCTGAACCTTGGCAAGCCTGCCCCGCGCCACTTCCTGTCGTTGATGCCGGAAAGTCTGCGACCTGTCGGCACGGCGCAGAGCGGCCGCCGCGAACTCGCGGAGGCGATCGCAAGCCCCGTGAACCCGCTTACGGCGCGCGTGATGGTCAACCGCATCTGGCATTACGTGTTCGGCAAGGGCATCGTTGGCACCACGGACAACTTTGGCCGGTACGGCGAAAAACCCGAGAATCAGGAACTGCTGGATACGCTGGCAGCGAGGTTTGTGGCCAACAACTGGTCCATCAAAAAGCTGATTCGCGAGATGGTGCTGTCGGATACGTTTCGCGCCGCGGATGCCCCGGTGCGGCGTCTGGATGCCGAATCGGTTCGCGACGCGATCCTGGCTGTTTCCGGGCGTCTCGACCTGAAGATGTACGGCGAAAGCGTGCAGCCCCGGCGGCTCGAACCGCAGGATTACCGCCGCTTGTTCCAAGGTCCGCTCGATGGCAACGGGCGCCGCAGCATCTATCTGAAAGTGACGCGTATGGAAGGCCCGCGCTTCCTCGAAATCTTCGATATGCCGCCGCCTTTGCAGACACGCGGCAACCGCGACGTCACCAACGTTCCTTCGCAGGCGTTGGCGCTGCTGAACGATCCGTTTGTCACCAATCAGGCCGAATTCTGGGCCTCGCGGATCATTCGTGAAGACAAAGCCGTCACCGTCGACGCGCGTCTTCGCACGATGTTCGAACAGGCATTTGTTCGCGAACCTTCCGCCCAGGAGATGGACCGCTGGCGGGCCCTTTACGAACGCCTTGGCGGCGCCGCCAATCCGAATGTCTGGAAAGACATTGCGCACACCTTCTTCAACACCAAGGAGTTCCTGTACCTGCGATGATGACGAGAACGAACCTGACCCGGCGCGAGATGTTGAAGATCGCCTCCAACGGCTTTGGGTCGTTGGCGCTTACGGCGATGCTGGCCGATGGCAAAACGCACCACGCGGCCAAGGCGAAAAACGTCATCCTTCTGTTCATGCCCGGCGGCGTGTCGCACATGGACAGCTTCGATCCCAAGCCCAAGCTCACGGAGCTCGACGGCAAGCCCTGCAAGCTCGACAGCTACGTCGCGGGGCCCAGCCGCAAGTGGCTCAAATGCCCGTGGCAGTTCAAAACGCACGGTCAAATCGGGCTCCCGGTGAGCGAACTGTTTCCGCATCTCACGAGCGTCGTCGACGATCTGACGGTGATCCGGTCGATGGTGTCGGAGTTCCCGCTGCACGCCCGCGCCAACGTCTTTTTTCACACCGGCCGCAACTTCGGCGGCTTTCCGAGCCTCGGTTCCTGGGTGACGTACGGACTGGGCAGCGAGAACAAGAACCTGCCCGGCTACCTGCTGCTGAATCACGGCGACAACCCGCCCGGCGGCCTCGAAAACTTCAGCAACGGCTTTCTGCCGGCCACCCACCAGGCGATGAGCGTACGCGCCGAAGGTACGCCGGTGGACAACATCAAGCCCGCCGACGCGGACGCCATCCAGCGCACCAAAATGCAGACGCTGCTGGATCAGGATCGCGAATTCCTGGCGAAGTCCGGCAACGAAGGCGCGGTGGACGCGGCGATCTCGAACTTCGAAATGGCGTACCGCATGCAGGCGCTGACGCCGGACCTTTTGAACCTCGATCGCGAGCCCGAGTCGATCAAGAAGCTGTACGGTTTGGATGCGGAAAACGCGCACAAGCGCGCTTACGGATTGCAATGCCTGCGCGCCCGGAGGCTTGTGGAATCGGGCGTTCGCTTCGTCGAGGTTACGCCGCCCAATCTGTTCGGCCAGAACGGAACCTGGGACCAGCACGACCAGTTGAAGCACGGTCATGAAACCAACGCGATGGTCACCGACCAGGCCGTTACAGCGCTGCTGAAAGACCTGAAGCAACGCGGCCTTTTGAAGGACACGCTGGTGATCTGGGCCGGTGAATTTGGACGTACCCCGGACACGGGGAACGGCGACGGCCGCGACCATCACACGGCCGGTTTCACCATCTGGATGGCGGGTGGCGGGGCCAAGCCCGGCCTCATCTACGGCGCCACCGACGATGTCGGCAACAAGGCCGTGGAAAGTGTCGTCACCATCCACGATCTTCACGCCACGATCCTGTATTTGCTGGGGATTGAGCACACCAAGCTTACGTACCGCTTCGGCGGCCGCGACGTCACGTTACCCGATGTCCACGGCAAAACCGTAATGGAACTTATCGCCTGAAATGACGCGGCTGTTGTCGCTCGACGTCTTCCGCGGCATCACCATGCTGCTGCTGATTTCGCACGGCTTTGGCATCTACGAGGCGTATCGGAACCCGCAGTTCGAACACGCCGAATGGGTGGGTTGCACGCTGTGGGACCTCATTCAGCCGGCCTTCACCTTCATCGTTGGGGTCGCGATGCCGCTGGCGCTCCGCAAGCGTACGCAAGCGTTCCGCCACGTGATCTGGCGGGCGTTTGCGTTGATCGTACTGTCCAACATCCTGTCGAACTTCGGCAAGGCGCCCGATAAGCCGCTCAAGCTGCAGTTCATCAACGTGTTGTGCCAGATCGCGTTCAGCTACGTGATGTGTTACGGCATCATGCAGTTGCCGTTTCGCACGCAGGCTGTTGTCGCGGCGGTTATTCTGGTCGTCCACAACGGCCTGTTTTTCCTGACGCCGGGAGGCTTCGATCCCGTCGCGAACTACGCGGCCGCCGTCGATCGCGCCGTACTTGGCTACAACTACTCGGGTTACTACACGACGTTGAACTTCCTCGGAAACGGCATCACGGTGCTGTTCGGCGTGTGGACCGGACTGCTGCTGGAACATGAGCCGGACAGCGGCAGGAGGCTGCGTGTTCTGGTCCTAAGCGCCGCCGCGGCGTTCGCCGTGGGTCTCGCGCTGGCGCCGTGGATTCCCATGGTGAAGCGCCTTTGGACGGCCTCGTTCACGTTCTTCAGTGCCGGATGGGTGCTGCTATTCTTCGCGCTTTGTTACTGGCTTATCGAGATCCTGCAATGGCGCGGGCGCTGGACCTTTGTGGCTTCCGTCATCGGCGCGAACAGCATCTTCATCTACAGTTTCAGCCAGGTGTTGAGCGGTTGGCTGTCGCGCGGCATTGCGAACTTCGACGGCAACAAGTTCGCGTTCTTAGGCCCTGGGGGCGCGGTTCCGCATTACCTGCTGGTGATGTTCGCGATGTGGGGACTTTGTTACTGGCTCTATCAACGCAGGATCTTCTTCAAAGTTTAGGCCTAGGCCTTGCTCGGGATCTCATTTTCTATTTCGTGCACGCAGACGCACTCTCCAACTATTCCGTGCTGGGCGCGTCAACCTCCGCCCGCAAGCGAACCAGTTCCGCTTCCAGTTCCTTGCGAACTTTCGCGTACGACGCGTGGCTGTACACGCTGCGCAACTCGCGCGGGTCTTCGGCCAGATCGTACATCTCCCATTCCTTGGTCTCCCAGAAATAGACCAGTTTGTAGCGATCGTTAACGACACCCTCATGCGGCGCGACGTTGTGTTCGCCCGGCTCCGTATAGCGGTAATAAAAGCTCTTGCGCCAGTTCGCGGGCGCGGCCCCCGTCCGGAACACCGGCAGCAGACTCCGTCCCTGCATGCCGCTATCGGCGGGTACGCCGGCCGCGTCCAGGAACGTCTCCGCAAAGTCCAGGTTCGACACCATGGCCTTTGACCGTACACCCGCTTTGATCCGGCCCGGCCAACGCGCAAGGAACGGCGTGCGCAGCGATTCCTCGTAAATCCACCGCTTGTCGAACCAGCCGTGCTCGCCCAGGTAAAAGCCCTGGTCGGAGGCGTAGACGATCAGCGTGTTGCGCGCCAATCCGTTCGCGTCCAGGTACTGCAGCACGCGGCCGACGTTTTCATCCACCGCTGCAATGCACCGCAGATAGTCCTTCATATACTGCTGGTATTTCCAGCGCACCAGTTCGCGACCCTTTGGCTGCAGGCGTTGGAACTCATCGTTGCGGCCCTGGTACGCCGCCTCCCACGCGGCTTTCTGACTGGCGGTCATTCTTTGGTACTCGGGCATGAACGACCAGTCCTTGCCGGGTTCCTTGACCTTCAGATCCATCGGCAACCGCATATGCCGGTCGATCTCCATCGCCTGTTTCGATGCGGGCGAGGCGCGATTTTCGTAGTTGTCGAACAGCGTGTCGGGTTCCGGGAAAACCGTCTTCTCATACAGCGAATAGTGGCGCGGCGCAGGCATCCAATTGCGATGCGGCGCCTTGTGCTGCAACATCAGGCAGAACGGCTTCGCCTTCTCGCGCCCGTCCAGCCACGCCAGGCCGCGATCGGTGATCAGGTCCGTCGCGTACCCTTCCTTGCGAACTCGCCCCGCAGGCGTGATGAAGTCCGGATTGTAATAACTGCCTTGCCCCGGCAGCACCTCCCACGCGTCGAACCCGGTGGGCTCCGATTGCAGATGCCACTTGCCGAACAAGGCCGTCTGATAGCCCGCTCCCCGTAGCAATTTCGGGAACGTCACCTTGGAACCGTCGAACACCGAGCGATTGTCGGGCACACCGTTGCGATGGCTGTACTGTCCGGTCAGAATCGTGGCCCGCGCCGGCGCGCAAATCGAGTTGGGCACAATGCATCGATCGAACAGCATGCCTTCGCGAGCGATACGGTCGATGTTTGGCGTTTCATTCAGCTTCAGCCGGCCTTTGTACGCGGAAATGGCCTGAAACGCGTGGTCGTCGGTGAAGATGAACACAATATTCGGGCGCTGCGTTTGCGCCAACGCGACGCTGGAACCAAGGACCTGGAGAACATGACGACGGGAAATCATACGGAAGTCCCATGATACGCGCGCCATAGTACCCATGTTCTGATCCGTACCAGTCGCCAGTACTCTATGTGCGCAAGGTACCTGATCCTTACCCTGAGCCATGCTGGCTCTGACACTGTTCCTGCATCTGGCTTTACCCGCGCCGCGAGTGGAAGCTCCAACCCCGGTCATTCCGGCCCTTCGCGAACAGCAGCCTGGTAAGTTCCGCATCGAACCGAACATGGGCCGCTATGCCGAAGAGGTCCGTTATGTGATGTTCACCGATGGCGGCGTAACGTTGTTCACCGACGACGGGATGGTGGATTCGGCGGGCGTCGGCATCGTGCTTAAGAACTCGGCGGTGGGCCCGTTCAACGCCCTTGGCTTTCGCTACGCGGTGCGCAATACCGTTGCATCCGACGGGCCGCTGTACATCCCGCTGTATTCGAAACTCGTGCGGCGCAGCGTTTATCCGGGCATCGATGCGATTTACGAACTCACGCCCGGCGGCGGCATGGAAGTCAGCTTTCTGCTGCAACCGCAAGCCCGGCTCACCGATATCGCCATCGCGTTTCAAGGCGTCGAAAAGATCGAACAAAGCAAGCGTGGCGAACTCTCGGTCAAAACCATCGCGGGCCGAGTCGTGCAAAAGTGTCCTCGCGTGATGCGGCTGATGGGTGATCGCTACGTTGCGTTGCCGGTGGCCCTGCGTTTGTACAGCGATGGGCTGGTACGCTTTCAAGGCCAGACTTCAGGCGACGATTGAGGCTCTAGTCAGCCGGTCCCGCAGCGCGTCCCAAGCGGCGTCCTCGGGCAGCGGTTCGAACACTAGCGCCGTGTAACCTCGCGCGTCCAACTCGTGCAGCACGGCGTACAACTGGGCTGCGTACGCATGCGGTTCCTTGGGCAACTGCAGCTGCGCATCGTTCCCAGTTGGCGACGTATGCCACACGTAGATGCCGCCCTCCACAGCTTGCCTGCCAATAACGACACGAGTCCGCCGTGGACTGTAATGCTTGGGATGCAGCCCCGGCGACATCGACTTGCTTTCGATTTCTGCGATCACGGCTTCCGGAATCCGTAGCATCCCCGGACGCAGCAGTTGAATCTTGCCACTTGCGCTCACCGACACCACAGTGGACTCGATCCCGACCTCACAAGGCCCGCCGTCGACCACCGGAACCGCATCGCCAAAGGCCTCGCGAACATGTTGCGCCGTGGTCGGCGACACTTCGGTGAACTTGTTCGCGCTGGGCGCGGCTACGGGAACTCCAGCCAGCGCCAGCAAGCGTAGCGCCACTGGATGCCGTGGAATTCGCAGTCCCACGGTAGGCAAGCCCGACGTGACTTCATCAGGCACGGCCGCGATCTTCGGGACGACGATCGACAAGGGTCCCGGCCAGTATCGCAGGGCGAGTTCTTCGGCTGCCGCGGGCCATGCGGAACTCAACCCGCGCGCCATCTCCACCGACGCCACATGCACGATCAGCGGACTGGTGGCCGGGCGGCCCTTCAACGCATAAATGCGCCGTACCGCCTCCGCGTCCAACGCATTGGCGCCCAGTCCATACACCGTTTCGGTGGGAAATGCGACAACTTCGCCATCCCGCAGCAGGCGGGCGGCGTCCTCAATCGTTGTCGTCATCCTTGGCGTCACTTGCCAGCTTGCCGGTTTTCCGCCACACCAGCCAGGCGTGCTGCAGATCTTCGAGGTCGCCGTCGAGCACGCGATCCACATCGCCGATCGAAAGCTTGGTGCGATGATCCTTCACCATGCGGTACGGCGCGAGGACGTACGAACGGATCTGCGAACCGAAGTTGATGTCGAGCTTGGAATCTTCCAGCTTTTTTTCGGCCTCGCGGCGTTTGGACATCTCATGTTCAAACAGCTTGGCGCGAAGCTGTTTCAAGGCGCTCGCGCGGTTTTTGTGCTGCGAACGTTCGTTCTGGCACTGCACCACGATGCCCGTCGGAAGATGCGTCATGCGGACGGCGGATTCGGTGCGGTTCACATGCTGGCCGCCGGCGCCCGAAGCGCGGAACACGTCCACTTTGAGGTCTTCCGGCTTGATTTCGATCTTGACGTCGTCGTCCACCATCGGGATCACGAACACCGAGGCGAACGAGGTATGCCGCCTCGCCGCCGAATCGAACGGCGAAATGCGCACCAGGCGATGTACGCCGACTTCCGACGACAGCAGTCCATAGGCGTTCAAGCCGTCGATTTCAAAGGTGACGGACTTGATACCGGCGCCGTCGCCTTCCAGGTGATCGGTGATTTCGGCCTTGTAACCGCTGCGTTCGCACCAGCGAAGGTACATGCGCATCAGCATCTCGGCCCAATCCTGGCTTTCGGTGCCGCCCGCGCCGGGATGGATCGTCACGATGGCGCCCTTCGAATCATGCTCGCCCGAAAGCAGCATGCCCGTTTCGAGCTTGCCGACATGGCCGGCGAACGCTTTGAGTTCGCGTTCGATGTCGCTGGTCATATCCTCGCCTTCGCGAGCGAGTTCGAACATCGTGTCGATGTCCTCGGTCATGCGTGCGACGCGAGCCTCGGAGTCAATGGCCTCTTCAAGGCGCTTGCGCTCCTGCATGACTTTTTGGGACCGTTCGGGGTCGTTCCAAAAGTTCGGGTCGGCGATTACGTCTTCTGATTTTGCTAATTCGGCTTTTTTACGGGGGGTGTCAAAGATAGCTCCGCACAGCGTCAGCTTGCTGGCGGAGCGGCAGGTATTCCCGTTCGAGTTCGTCGAGCGTCATTCCAGACATCAGTGTATCTCGTTACTCCGCGGCTACTGAATCGATGGTGCGTCGCGCCAGTTCTCGATCATGAGTGCGGCGCCTGTGCGACGAATTGGCTCGAAATCTTTGGTATTGCCGGTGATGACAACCAATCGAAGTCGTATCGCCACCGCGGCGATCAAGAGTCTGCCAATTGAAGAGCCGAGCCTTGCTGCCTCGCTTCCGCCCGGAAACGCGCGGCCTCATAATAATCGTCTGCAATCGGTGTGATCTCTTCGTTCTGACGCAGCCACTTCACGGTGTTGTGCAACTGCGCGCTTGCGTTTTTGCACCGTAGGCCGAACAAAATTTCGTGAACCGTGACGCTGGTAAATGTGAATGCGCCATGTGACGCCGCGTAGATGGCTGCCCGATGAACGACGGTTCTGTCGCGTCCTTTCAGGAATTCCGACAGGATGTCCGTGTCGAGCAGAGCCTTCCGCATCTAGGATCCGGAATGGCCTCGGCGCGCCTGATACGCCATTTCGACGACTTCGTCCAGCAACGCCGCATCTTCCGCTGAACTGAACAACGCCAGGCCCTGTTCCACGATCGATCGGCCCTTTTGCGCTGTCACGTGCCGACGCTCGAGCCAGGCATACAGCTCTTTCAGTTCGTCGGCCGACAAACCTTCGATTGCGCGCTCAATTTCCTGAACTGTGCTCACTTCGTCGTACCTTCACTTAACGGTATCGAACACGGCATCTCCGATCAAACTATGGGATTGCCTCGAACGGCACATTCCCGATGCGGTAGCTCTTCCAGTCCTTATAGTCGAAGTGCCACCATTCATGTTCATACACGGTGAACCCTTCGGCTTCCATCGCCTTGCGTAACACCTCGCGATTCCGGCGCTGCTGTTCCGTGCCGCCTTTGTAATCCGGAAACGCGCGCTCGGACATCTCGTCGTACCCCGACGGCATCTCCACAGCCAAGCCCGATTTCAAGTCGTACAGCGTCAGATCCACGGCGCACCCGCGGTTATGCTTGGACCCGCTCGCCGGATCGGCCACAAAAATCCGCTTTTCCTGCGGTGTCACATCCCAGAACATCTTGGTCACCGCCCATGGACGGTACCCGTCGAACACCAGCAGTCCGAAGCCCTGCTTCTTCAGCTTGCGATGGATCCGAACCAGCGCTTCCGCAGCCGGTTTCTGCAAAAACGCCCGGGATTGCTTGTAAAACACCTCGCCTGCGAAATTGTTGGCAGTCGCGTACCGAATGTCCAGCTTGATTGTCGAATCCAGCTTCGACAGCTCCACCAACTCGCTTGCGCGGAACTCGCCTTCCTCCACCGGAGGCCTCGCGACATACCCGGGACCTCGCACAATCCGGCCAGGCTTTGCGTCCGTATGCTTGCCGTCGCGAACCACCGCCACGCCGTTTACGAACACATCGCGAATCCCGGTCGAAACCTGGTGCGGCTTGTCGTACGTCGCGTTGTCGCCCACCGTCTCCGGATCGAAAATCACGATGTCCGCATACGCGCCTTCGCGTAACTCGCCGCGATCCTGCAGCGACAGGCGCTTGGCCACCGCCGCCGACATCTTGCGAACCATGTCCTCGAGTGGCACTACTTTTTCTTCCCGCACGTACTTGCCCAGCAAACGGGTAAAGTTGCCATAGGCGCGAGGATGCGCCAGTTCGCGCGCCACCGCCGGATCGATGCCGCCCGCGTCCGTGCCGAACTTGATCCAGGGCTGCCGCATCTGTAGCTTCAAGTTTTCCTCGCTCGCCAGAAAGAACATCGTCTCGACGCGACGCCGCTCGGCCAGGATCAGGTCCATTGCCGTCTCCATCCAATCCTTGCCTTTGGCCGCCGCGATCTCGCTCAGCCGTTTGCCGGAAAACGCCCGGTTTTCCGCTGAATTCAGCGCCAGAATCATGACGCCTTCGGGTGTCGAAAGATCGCACAGATTTTCCCACTCGATGTCCTGACGCGACATTTCGTCCTTCATTTTTCTGCGAATCCCCGCGTCGGCGAGGTTGTCGAACAGCTTGCCATCCGCCTGCGACCACGGGGGCAGGCAGGCCGTTAAACCGGTGCCTCCCGCGACGTACGGGTACATGTCCGCGCCCGCGTCGATGCCCTGCCGCCGAGCCTCGTCGATCTTTGCAATCGCCTGCGTCATCTTCGGCCAATTGCGTTTGCCGGCGGCCTTCAAATGATAGATTTCCACCGGAACTCCGCCCTTTTTCCCGATTTCCAGCGCCTCGTCGATCGCTTCCAGCAAGCGGTCCGCTTCGCTGCGCATGTGCGTGATGTAGACGCCGCCGTAGGGTGACATCGCCTTGGCGGTTTCGATCAACTCGTTCGTACTTGAAAAGTTGTTCGGAGGGTAAATCAGGGCCGAAGCGATGCCGAACGCACCGTCTTCCATCGCGTTGCGAACGGCTTCCTTCATCGAGTCCAGTTCGGCCGCAGTCGGCTCGCCGATCGACATTCCTTTGCCATAGGCGCGGAGCGTACCGGCGCCGATAAAGGATCCAAAATTGACCGAAGCGCCCTGTTTTTCCATTGCGCGGAGCCAGCGGTCAAATCCCCGCGGACCGGTGAAAGTGAACTCGGCAAGCTGGCGGTCGACGGCCGGAGTCTTTTCATTGGACGGTGCATTGGTGGTGCCTTCGCCCATGATCTCGGTCGTGAT
>JAFDVT010000529.1 GCA_018268875.1 Acidobacteriota bacterium | reverse complement strand
TCCCGAAACATCTCGAATCGAGGCTTGTAGCGACCCCGACGACAACATCTTTCTGGAGTGCGCCGAGGCGGCTAAGGCTCACTACCTGGTAACTGAGAACGTCCGCGATTTCCCGAAGACTTGGAAGTACACAAGAGTTATGAGGCCCGGGCAGTTTCTTAAGGTTTGGGAGACGCAGAAGCCTCTTGGGCTTTAGTTGGCCATTGGGCTATGGCGTTGGCGATGAGGACCAATGCTGCGCCGGCGGTGGCAAGGGGCGTTAGCTTTTCTCCCAGGCTGTACCAGGCGATGATGGTCGCGAAGACCGGTTCCAACGTGAAGATGATCGCGGCTTCGGGCGCGGCTACTGTGCGTTGACCGATCCCTTGCAAAAGGATTGTCAGGACTCCGGAAATCGCCAGGTACAACACGATGGGCCAGACACTTAGGATGCTTTCGAAGGCCTCTGTGTGGAAGCTGCCGGTGGCGGCCATCCAAAGGGCGGAACAGATGCCGACGACCGCGGTTTGGACGGCTGTGAGGCGCGCGGTGCTGGGGAGTTCGCTGGCTCGCTCCATCAGGAAAATGTAGATCGCGAAGACTGCGGCGCTGAAGAGGGTCCAGAGGTCGCCGGTGGTGATGCCGCGGCCGGGGTCTGTCATGAGGGCGATGCCGAGGATGGCTCCGATGGCGGCGATCCAGACCTTGATCGCGATGGGGCGGCCGAGGATGCGGCCGGCGACCGGGACCATGATGCTGGCGGTGCTGACCAGGAACGACGAGCGGCCGGCTTCGATCGTGAGCAGACCCTGATAGACAGCGGCGATGCAGGCGAACTGGAAGATGCCGAGCCAGAAGCCGTGGCGGAGTTCCGGCTTCGTCACGCCGGGCCAGCGGTAGGCGATGAGGAGGGCCGCCAGAAGGTAGCGGCCTCCGGTGAGCGTCGCGGGGGTGAGCACGGCGTAGGCAATTTTGCCGAGGGCGAAGGTGGCTCCCCAGAGTAGTGTGGTGAGGACCAGGGCCAGTACGCCGCGCGTGTGTGGAGACACGGGGATGATGTTACTTCGCTATTCGACTTCGGCGAGGAGCGCGCCCCAGTGGAAACCGGCTCCGAAAGCGGCAAAACAAATCGTTTTGGCTTCCTGCCAGCATTCCGAGGCGGCGATCAACATCGAGGCCGAGGACGTGTTGCCGTAGCGCGAAATATTCGAATAGAACTTTTCCGTCTCGACGCCAACGGCTTTGGCGATGCGGGCGATCAGGTTCTGATTGGCCTGGTGCATCACGAACCAGTCGATGGACGCAGCGTCACGCTTGTTGCGCTGGAGTAGGTCGAGTACGGCCGACGGTACTTTGCGCGATGCCTGCATGATGACGGTCATGCCGTTCATGACAACAGTTCCGGTGAGGCCTAGATTCAGGGCTTCGGTGTAGGAGCCATCGGAACGGAGGATGGAATCGACGATGCGGAGGCGGCCTTTTTCGGAACTGACGATGCAGGCTCCGGCGCCGTCGCCGAACAGGATTCCCGTGTTGACGTCCATAGGCTCGCGGTCGATGACGGCGGACATCTTTTCCGAGCCGATGACGAGGACGTTGCCGTAACGGGGGGCGAGGTCGCGGGCGAGGGCGAGTCCCATGAGGGTTCCGGCGCTGGCGGCAGGGATGTCGATAGCCGGGGCGTCGATGAGGCCGAGTTGACGGGCGACTTCGGCGGCGGCGCCGGGAAAGCGGCGCTCGTTGGAGCCGGACGATAGGATGACGAGGCCGATTTCAGAGGCTTCGACGCCGGTGCGCTGGAGACAGTCCAGGGCGGCTTCCTTGGCTAAGGCGGCGACGGTGACTTCGGGATCGGCCCAGCGGCGTTCCTCGATGCCCGAGACGTCTTTGATCCAGGATGCTTCTTTGCCGACGCGCGCGGCGAGTTCTTCATTTGTTACGACGCGGGAGGGAAGGTACGCGCCGAAACCGCGGATAAAGGCCATTGCCTACTGGTGGCCTTCCACGTAGCTGACAATCTTTTCGACGGTCTCGAACTTGCGGGGGTTGACGTCGGAATCGGGGGCCTTGAAGTTGAATTTTTCTTCGAGGGCCGTGACCAGGTCGGTGAGGGCGAAGGAATCGAGATAGCCGGAGTCGAACAGCGACTCGTCGTCGGCGGGGGCTTCCGTTTTGCCCGAAATTTCCTGGATCAGTTTGAGAATCGAATCTTTCATTGTTATTCCTGGTCGGCTTCCGCGCGGGCGCCAACGAAGCGCTGGTATTGCAGGTACAGTTCCTGGGCGAGAGTTTTGCCAAGGAGGTCGTAACCCGGCGAGGTGAAGTGCACGTAGTCGCCTTGCGCCATGCCCGCTGCAACCCAGTATCGCATCGAACCGGGGCCTCCCATACGGTCGCGCCAGTGCCAGTAGGCGGCGCCGGTTTCCATGGCGACGCGGAGTTGGATTTCGACGACGGAGGCGAGGTTCTGGGTGTAGCGAATGTTGCAGTCGGGGGGGCCGACCATGAGGATGCTGGCGGTGGGGGCGGCCTGGCGGAAGCGGGTAACGACGCGCTTGAGGTTGTTGTAGTATTCGTTGCCGTCCCAGCGGGGTCCGTTGGCTTCGTTGGTGCCGTAGGCGAGTACGATCAACGCGGGGTTGCGCTTGGCGAGGTGGGCGGCGAGGATGCCTTCATCCCAATCGCCGATCATGGGGGCGGTGGCGCCGTTGATGCCCATGGTTTCCCACGTCACGCCGGTGTGGTTCTGAATGACGGTGCCGAATAAGCGGACAGGTTCCTGGCTCAGGGTTTTGAGCATGTATTTGTGAGTGCCAGGAGTTTCGGCAAGGGGCAAAGTGGCGGGGCGGAGTTCGCCGGTGGTGGAGACGGTGCCGAGCAACGCGTCGTCGACCCACACTTCCATGGAGCCGCCTTCGGGGTGCTGCAAAAATAGCAGTTCGGCTTCCTCGCCGGTGCCGCTGAAGGTGACGGTTTCGCCGGGACGCATGGAGGTGATGCTGACGCCGCCGAGGCCCTGCATGGGGTCGCCACGGCGCGAGAGGATGCCTTCGGTGATCCAGGTGTCCGTGCTGTTGGAGCTCATGTCGAAGCGTCGGTAGCCGCGGTAGGGGCGGCCGGGGAAGGCGAAGCCGGGTCCACCGTTGCCGAACTTTTCCTGAAAGAACTGGCGCATGGAGTTGGGCCAGTCGTCGGAGGCGGTGTGGGAGTCCCCGTAGTGGAGGACGTGGACCGGAGTCTTGGTCTTCGTGGATTGATAGAGGTGTTCGAAGAACGGGACAAGACCTCGCACGTTGTCGAAGGTCTCCTGCTGGGGTTCCATGCTTTCCTGGACCCAGCGGAGAGCGCTTTCACGGTCGATGTACTGGCGCGCCTGCTGGGATTGCGCCTGGCGCGTGTTGGTGCGTCGCGCGGGCAGGGCGGCGTTCTTGCGCACGGGGGCGCGCTTTTTGGTTGCGGTCGTCGACTTGGCTGTGGTCTTCGCCGGAGGTTTGGACGTGGTTTTCTTCTTTGTGGCGGGCGCGGAAAGGAGCGCCGCCGCGCAGAGCAACCATGCGGCCAAGGCCGGCAGAAGACGGGCCAGGGTCATTTTGCCGCGCCGCCTTTCCACTGGCGGTAACCCTGGACCAGCGCGTCGTTGAGCAAGCCTCCGACGATGGCGGCGCCTCCGGGGAGCGGATGGATGTAGTCGGCGTTGACCAGGCGAGGCTTGGCGGCGTACCACTTGGCCATGGTTCCGGCGCCGCCCATGGCTTCGTAGGTGTTAAAAAATGCGCACCCGGTTTCGTCGGCGATCTGCCTCTGAATTTCGACGATTTTGGGCATGATGGGCGGGGTTACGATCGCGCCGGTGGAGGAACGTTCGCCGCGGTCCATGGGCGCCATGACGAGCACGGAGGCGGCCGGGGCGGCTGATTTGATGCGTAACAGAACCTGCTTCAACTCCTGCGGATAATGGGTCTCGACGTAACGGGGAAAAACGCTTTCGTTGGTCCCATAGTTTAAGACGATCAAGTCCGGGGTCTGGTGCCGAATTTGTTCAGTCCAGTGATTGGTGTCGAGGTAACGGAGGAGGGACTGGGTGGAGGCGCCGTTGAGGCCGAGGCTGGAATACATGACGCCGGAGTGCTGTTTTTCAAACAACAAACCGAAGAGGCGAACGCTGCCCTGGGTTACCGAGAGGTTGATTTCGGTGGTTCCCGGAGGCAGGTCCGCGGCGGCGAAGCCACTTCCCTTCTCGTCGCCGGAGGTGGAGGCGGTGAGGAGGGTCTTGCCCTGGGCGTCGACGCGGAATTCGCCGCCGCCGGGCTGTTTGAGGTAGAGCACTTCGACACGGGTGTGGTTGCCGTCGGCGAGGCGGATGCGCGACGTCGCGCCTTGCGAGCCTTGGAAGTTCACGCCACCGAGGCCGTGCAGATTGTCGCGAGCGCGCGGGGATTGGCTGAGCGCTTCGGTCTTCCAGCCGCTTCCCTTGATGTCCATACCGCGGTGCTGATACCAGTTCCAGGGTTTGGCGACGAGGATGAAGCCGTGGCCGGCGTCGCCGAATTGCTTTTGAAACAGCGAGCGGGCGTCGGCGGTGATGGAGTCCGCGGTGACGGGCGAGTCGCCGTAATGCAGGACGCGCGTGACGCCTTGACGAGTCTCGGTCTTCGAGAGCGATTCGTAGAAGGCACGCATGGCTCCCGAGGGGTCATGGATCGCGGTGGGCGAAGTGACTTCCTGCGGATCTTTGGCAACCGGGATGGGACGATCGGGTTCGTCGCCGGGGGGGTGCGGTTGATGGGGGTCCTTGGGGAGCGTAGTGGTTGTGGGCGCGTCGGTTGGCTGCGTCGGAGGTACGACGACGACGGCCTGTTGTTCGGGCTTGGGCTGCGCGAGTTCGATGCCGGCGATGCGGGCGAGAGTATCGAGTCCGGGCGGGCGCATCCAACTGAGCTGCGGGATGCGCGGAGCCAATAAAATCAAGGCTCCCAGCGTGAGCACGGCGATTGACGATTTCTTGGGCAATGTGCTCATGGCTGGTTAGAACTTCTGGTACATGAACGGCGCGGCGCCAGTGGCGGAGACGTACTGGATGCAGGCTACGGCGATGGCGACGGCGACGCCCTGGGCAAAAGCGGGCGCTTCCACGAAGATGCGCATCGAGGAGGCGTACCAGTTCTTGGGCAGGTAATGGAAGAGGACTCCGGCGCCGAGGACGACGGCGTAGCCGGGCGAGATGTTGTCCATCGCGAAGGTGGCGGAGCCGAGGATGGTCAACATATCGAGCGCGCCCTGCAGCGTTTCGGCGCGGAAGAAGATCCAGGCCAGAAGTACGAAGTGGAAGGTCGCAAAGCCGCGCAGGAAGCGGGCGAGGAAGAACGTCGAGTAGGGTTTCTTTTCGCCTCGCGTGACCTGCCACCAGCGGTTGACGGCGAGGCCGAAGCCATGGAGCGAGCCCCAGATGAGGAAGTTCCAGGTGAAGCCGTGCCAGATGCCGCCGAGGATCATGGTGAGGACGAGGTTCCAGTAGGTGAAGATCTTCCACTTGCTGCGGAGGCCGGGGAGCGAGAAGTACAGATAATCGCGCAGCCAACTGGAGAGCGAGATGTGCCAGCGGCGCCAGAAGTCGGCAAGGTTCAGCGATTCGTAGGGGCGATTGAAGTTCACCGGGAGCTTGAGGCCCAAGAGAAGGGCGCTGCCGATGGCGATGTCGCTGTAGCCGGAGAAGTCGTAATAGAGCTGGAAGGCGTAGCCATAGGCGCCGATCAGGACCTCAAACGCAGAGTACAGCGCTGGGGTGTCGAAGACGCGGTTGACGAGGTTTTCGGCCAGATAATCGGCAATCAGGAACTTCTTGCAAGCGCCGAGGGCGATGAGGTAGAGCGCTTTGCCGCCGTCTTCCGCGCTGAGCGGGACCTTCATGCGGGCCCACTGCGGGGCGAGCGAGGTCATGCGGGTGATGGGGCCGGCGAGCATCGTGGGGAAGAACAGGACGCTGGCGAGGTAGGTCCAGAGGTTCGGCGCAGTCTTGCCATCCTTGCGGTAGATGTCGATGGTGTACGTCAACGATTGGAAGGCATAGAACGAGAGCGACAGCGGTAGCGCGATGCCGACGGAGGACGTGGGCAGTTTGCTGGTGACGATCAACGCGAGGTTGAGGATGATGCTAAGCCAGAGCAGGACGCGGCGCACTGGCGCGGCGGTGGAGCGTTCGATGCCACGGCCGATCATGAAGTCGCACACGGCGCAGAGGGGCACGAGAGCGAGGTAGATCCAGCCCCAGCGGCCAAGGAAGAAGAGGTTGGCGGCGAGGATCAGGGCCATGGCCGGTTGACGCCAACGCATGGTCAACCAAAAGGCGAAGAACAGGATCGCCAGAAAAACGAAGTATTCCGAACTGGTGAGTAGCATCCAAACACACAACTGCGACGCCGGAACCTGCTTACAGGGTCCTTGTGGTTGGCGTGTCGATCTTTATCTTTTAATTGTAGTGGTTTTAGCGAGCCTGGCGTTCGAGCACGGAGCGGTAGAGGGCTTCGTAACGGGGGATGATGCTGTCGCTCGAAAAGCGGTCCTCGGCGGCTTTGCGGGCGGCGCGGCGGGTACGGTCGAGGAGAGGTTCATCGGTCAGGAGCCGGACGGTGTTCTGTGCCATGTCCTCAATGGCTCCGACCTCGCTGAGGAAGCCGGTTACGCCGTCGTCGATGAGTTCGGGGACGCCGCCGACGCGGGTGGCGATGGGGACGACGCCGGAGGCCATGCCTTCGAGCGCGGCGAGGCCGAAGCTTTCCATTTCGCTCGGCATGAGCAGGACGTCGGCCTCGCGGAGGAGGGCCGGAACGTCGTTGCGCTTGCCCCAGAAGCGGACGTCGTGGAAGACGTTAAGCTCGTGCGCCAAGTGTTCGGCGGCGCCGCGGTCGGGACCGTCGCCGATCATCCAGAGTTCGGCGTCGACGTGCTTGCGGACCTCGGCGAGGATGCGGATACAGTCCAGCACGCGCTTGACGGGGCGGAAGTTCGAAAGGTGGATGAGGCGCGGCTTGCGAGCCGCGCGGGAGCGTTGGGACGGGCAGTAATGTTTGAGGTTGACGAAGTTGTGAATGACTTCGATGGGCCTGGTGACGCCAAACATTTCAACGGTTTGTTGTTTGAGGTTGTTGGAGATCGAGGTAACGGCGTCGGATTCTTCGATGGAGTAACGCGTGATGCCGAAGTAGGAACGGTCGAGTCCCACGAGGGTCACGTCGGTGCCGTGGAGCGTGGTGACGAAGGGGAGTTTGCCGCCCATGATCCCTCGGGCGAGCATGGCGGAGACCGAATGCGGGATCGCGTAGTGGACGTGGAGGATGTCGAGTTGCTGTTCGGCGGCGACTTCGGCCATGCGGGAGGCGAGGGCGAGGCAGTAGGGCGGGTACTGGAACAGCGGGTAGTTGGAGACTTCGACTTCGTGATAGGTGATGTCGGGTCGGTCCTGCAGGCGGATGGGGTTGGCGTAGGTGATGAAGTGGATTTCGTGGCCGCGGTCGGCGAGTTCGAGTCCCAGTTCCGTGGCGACGATGCCGCTTCCACCGTAGGTCGGGTAGCAGGTGATTCCGATTTTCACTGCCGCGAGTGTAACGATAAATGGAGAGACAATGCGAGTTCTTGTGGCGGTTGCGCATGCGGACGATGAGGTTTTGGGGTGTTTTTCGGTGATGGCGTCTTCGGAGCATGACGTGCATGTTCTGCACGCGACCAATTCGACGCCGTTGAATCCGATGTACGCGACGCGGGCGGGGTTCGCGACGATTGGGGAATACGAGGGGGCGCGCCGGGCGGAGATGCTGGCGGCGCTCGACGCGGCGGGATTTCCACGGGAGCGGTGGCGCGCGTTGCCGATCGCGGATCAGGGTACGCCGAAGCATGTTCGCGAGATTCGCGAGGCGATGGCGTCGTATGAGCCGGACGTGATTTACACGCATGCGTACGAGGGCGGGCATCCGGATCATGACGCGATGGCGTATGCGGCGTCGGCGTTTCCAAACGTGGTGGAGTTCCCGATTTATCATGCGTCGGCCGAGGGCGAGATGCGGTCCGGGCGTTTTTATGAGGGCGAACCGGAGGAGACGGTGGTTCTTGCCGGGGATCTGCTGGCCAGGAAGCAGGCGGCGCTCGATCGCTTTGCGACGCAGCAGCGGGTGATTGTACGGCTCCCGGTGGACCGCGAAATTTTCCGGCCGATGCGGAAGTACGACTTTAACAAGCCTCCGCATGAAGGGCCGCTGTATTACGAGATACGCGGGCATGGATGGACTTGGCCCGAGTGGCATCGCCATATAATCAACTCGTGAACAAGCGCGACTTTTTGAAGGTTTCCCTGGGTTCGATGCTGGCCGCCGATGCGCAGACGCCGCGGCGGAACTGGGCCGGGAATCATACCTACCACGCGAAGAACCTGCTGGTTCCCAAGACGGTGGCCGAGGCGCGGCAGATGGTGAAGTCCGCCTCGACGCTGAAGGCGCTGGGCACGGCGCATGCGTTCAACGGGATCGCGGATAACGACGTCAACCAGATTTCGCTGCGGGAACTGCGCGCGATGCAGTTGAGCGCGGACAAGCGTACGGTGACGGTGGGCGCGGGCGTGAAATATGGCGAACTGGCGCCCTATTTGCAGGCGAACGGCGTTGCGGTTCATACCCTGGCTTCCCTGCCCCATATCTCGGTGGCCGGTGGTTGCGCGACGGCGACACACGGTTCGGGCACGGGGAATTTGTCGACGGCTGTAGTGGCAATGGAGTTCGTGACGGCGGATGGCGAGAGTGTGAGGCTGTCGCAGAAAGACGCCGATTTTGCGGGCGCGGTGGTGCATCTCGGCGGCCTTGGCGTAGTGACGTCTCTGACTCTGAACGTCGTGCCGGCGTTCGATGTGTCGCAGGTGGTGT
>JAFDVT010000528.1 GCA_018268875.1 Acidobacteriota bacterium | reverse complement strand
TCGAAAACGAACTGTTGCTGCGTCCGATGCGCGGATTTCTCTTCGGCCTCGGACGCGCTGCGATGATCAACTCCACCGGCCAGATCGACGCGGTGCAGGGCAATTTGTCCGATTGCGTTCGCGTCGACGGCAGCGCCGCGCCCTGCGGCACCGGCGGAGGTTCCGGTAGCGGGGGCGCCGCGGCAACCTTTATCGACCACGAGACGCCCTCCGGCCTTGTGAACGGCGCCAACGCGACCTTTACGCTGGCCCAAACGCCTTCCCCCGCCTCCAGCCTCTCGCTGGTTCGTAACGGCGTCCTGCTCAAGGCGACGGTCGATTTTTCGCTCATCGGCAACACCATTACGTTCTTCGTGGCCTCGGTACCCCAGGCGGGCGACATCCTGGAGGCCAACTATCGGGTCACGCCGGACAACGTTGGGGGGCTCACGTCGCTCCCATCGCCTCAGGTGATCTGTTCCGGCGTCGGTTCGGCCACCTCGTTGTCCACCACGACGTCGCTGGGCAGCTGCAATCTGGCAACCGCGTATCTGCAGGAAGGCGACCGCATTGAGGTCCGCTTTGGTTACTCGCACACGGGCGGCAGCAGCGTCGCACCGCGTATCGGTGTCCGTTTCGGTTCGAGCGACGCCCTGGTGCGCGACCTACAGGCGGGCGACGGCGCGGCCGATGGTACCGTCAGCTTTGTAGTTCACAATGGCAGCGCAACTTATTTTGCCGAAAGCCGTGGCACGGCAAGCGGCGGGGTGTTCAACTCGGGATCGGTGGCCCAATCGCTTGCCACAACCGTAGTTCTGACGATTCGCGGCCATATGCAGACGGTTGGCACCGAAGCCGTTTCCTTGCGGTACTTTACGATCACCCGATACCCGGCGCAAGCCCAATAGTGAGGCCCGCCTAAGGGGTTTTTCGGAACCACTTACACGGAAACCAGCGTTGAACGAAAACGGCGGTTGCTGGAACATAGATGCAGGAGTCTGGTAACCGCCCATGAAAAAATTGCAGATTCGCATGTATCAAGCTCTCGGCTACCTTGCGCGAGATACCAAGGGACAGGATTTGATTGAATACGCACTGCTTGCTGCATCGATTGCGGTCGCCGTGGCGGCTACGTTTCCGCAAACGATTGCGCCGGCCGTCAGCTCGATCTTTTCGCGCATCATCAGTTCGTTTACCGCAAGCCAAAACATCGGCAGCTAGAAACTCTTCAGTTTGCGGGGTAGTACCAGCTACCATGGTCAACGGTACCTCCGCGACGCATGAAGACCAACGCCATGCGGATTCTCGAAGGGATGCGCATCCCGTTTGAAGTCCGTGAATATGAAGTAGACCCTGACGACCTTTCCGCCGAAACTGTGGCCGCAAAAGTCGGCCTCCCTTCCGAACAAGTCTTCAAAACGCTGGTCGCTCGCGGCGACCGCAACGGTATCTGTCTGGCGGTTGTGCCAGGCAATCAGGATCTGGACTGCAAGGCGCTTGCCAAGCTGACCGGCGACCGCCGTTCCGAAATCGTCCCGCTCAAGGAAGTGCAGCCGCTCACCGGCTACATCCGCGGAGGCGTTACCGCGCTCGGCTGCAAAAAAGACTATCCGGTTTTTGCCGATGAAACCATCGAATTATTCGATGTCGTTTCGATTTCCGCCGGCGCGCGGGGCATCCAGCTCTTCGTCGCGCCCGCCGACTACCTGAAGGCCGTGCAAGCCGCGGTCGGGCCCATCGCAAAGGATAAAGAGGCTTGAGCGCTGGCGGACCCGCGTTAGCCGCTCCCCTGTGGCTGGGCGGCGCATCCCAAACCGTTCTTGCTCCGAACGTGCGAATTGCGCGGGCCCTTCGCGCGGCCGCCGACGCGAAAGCCGCCGAAGCCGGAACCGGGTCGATCTGGTTGACCTCGCGCATCCTGACCGTCGGCGCCTGGGTTCGGGAACTGTGGATGGAAGCGGCCTGGGCGGGTACGGCGCAGCAGGTGTTGCTCAACCCGGCGCAGGAAGTCCAACTGTGGCGCCGCGTGATTCTGGAATCGGAAGAAGCCGGCCGCCTGTTGCAGGTGGACGCCGCCGCGCAGTTGGCCCACGACGCCTGGCGCACCTTACACGCCTGGCGCCTGCCCTGGACGGCTGCCGCGTTTGATCCTCAGGAAGACAGCGCGGCGTTTTACCGCTGGTCGCGCCGGTACGCTCAGTTGTGCGAACAACACAATTGGCTGGACGCGGCGAGGCTTCCCGACGCCTTGACCGACCTCGCGGTGGAAGGTCCCGTGCAGGTGCAGGACGCGCGCGACCTGACGCCGCAGCAACGGGCCATGCTGGACCGTCTTCCCAATGGCTGGGAGCCGGTCGAAATCAGCGGTCGCCATAGCGCGGGGCGTGAGGCGCATCTGGCGACGTTCGCGACGCCTGCGGCCGAAATTCGCGCGGCAGTGGAATGGTGCGAAAACGCGGGCGGCCACATCGGCATTGTGTGCGCCGGCGACGACGTACCGCCGGAATTGGACCGCGCATTGTTGCAAGCCCTGCATCCGTCGCAGAGGCTCGCGCCGAACCCCGCCGCGCCGCGCCGGTATTCGCTTGGCGGCGGTGGCAAGCCGCTGGCGTCGCAACCGCTGATCCGCACGGCGCTGCTCGCGCTGCAGCTATCCAAAGGCAGCCTGCCGCTGGCGGAGGCCGGGAGCCTGTTGCGTTC
>JAFDVT010000527.1 GCA_018268875.1 Acidobacteriota bacterium | reverse complement strand
CGCGTTGGAAGTTTTCGTAACGGTGCTGCTCACGCTGCCCTTGCCGATCTCGACACGGTATGGCGTGCCCTCTCCGGCGGCGTTGGCGCCGTAGATGACCTCCACCTTATAGCGGCCATCCTTGGGGATGTCGGCCACCCAGTAGGGCACGTCTTTCGAACGGGTCCAACGGGTGAGATACACGTGGTCGCGGAAGTCTTCCTTCTTCGCGCGCTGTTCAAACTCGGTCTCGATCTCGCTCGATTCCGCGCCCAGGCGGAGGACGTCTTTCTCATTGGCGCGGACGGCGAAGGGCACGATTACCGGCGGTCCATCGAGTTGGAGTTCGATGACGGAGGCGACTTCGTCGGGCGCGGTTTTGGGAAGGCTGAGGATGACGTCGTCACCATCGCGGCGGCGGTCGATCTTCTGCGACGGGTCGGCCAGGAGCTTGGCGGAATGGATGATGTTCTTGAGGCCGGGGACGCGCAGGTGGCCGTCGGAAGGCCAGTGGAACACGTGCAGATACATCGTATTGCCTTTGACGGTGGCGCGCCCGAAGAAGGGCATGCGTTCAAACGGGCTGGCAGTGGTGCCGTAGATGGCGTCGCCGTTGACGCGCATCCAATCGCCCATGGCGGCGAGGCGCGAGGTGAACTCCGTCGGGATTTCGCCGTCTGGCTTGGGACCAATGTTCAACAGCAGGTTGCCGCCTTTGCTGACCACTTCAACGAGCATGCGGATCAGATCGCGGCTGGTCTTGAAGTCGGTCTCGTACTTGTTGTAACCCCAGCCGTCGGTGTTGATCGTGACGCAGGATTCCCACAACACGGGCTTGCCATCCTTGCCCACGACGCCGGTGGCTGGCACGAACTGTTCCGGCGTACCGTAGTCGGCGCGGTTGCCCGGTTCGCGTTTGTACAAGCGGTCGTTGATCAGCGTGTTCGGCTGGATGGACCGGATGAAGTCGTAGATCTCGTCCGAATGCATTTCCGCGGTGGAATGTTCCCATTCGCCGTCGAACCAGACGGTGGCGATGGGGCCGTAACCGGTAAGCAGTTCGCGGAGCTGTTCCTTCATGAACGGCAGGTACTTGTCGATGTTGCCGCCGCGCTTCTGATTGGGCTTTTCCCAGGACCTTTTCGGAATGTAATCGGGATGGTGCCAATCCATGATGGAGTGGTAGAACCCGAAACGCAGGCCCCGCTTTTGTGCGGCCAGGGACAGCATCTTCATGGGGTCGCCGGGGTATGGCGTGATCTCCATGTCGTAGTCGCTCACGGGCGAACGATAGATCGAAAAGCCGTCGTGGTGCTTGGACGTGATCACCATGTACTTGGCGCCTGCGTCCTGAATGACGCGAACCCATTCGTCCGGATTGAACTTGACCGGGTTAAAGGCCTTTGCGTAGACGTCGTACTCGGCTTGCGGGATGTGATAGAACTCGCGGGCCCATTCGTGGCGGCCGAGCACGGAGTACGGCCCCCAGTGGATGAAGATGCCGAACTTGGCATCGCGAAACCATTCGGTGCGGGCCTGATCGCCTTCTCCGGCGCCCGGTGCGTAACGTACCGTTTGGGCGAACGCGGATATGGAGGATACGGCCGCGGCAAAAACAAAGATCGCGCGTTTCATACCTTTTTGATGAGCGATTTGTAGTTATTCAGGCACTTCTGCGCCGTCTCAAACGGAGGGAAGGGCGACCCTTCCTGCTCGATCAGATAATGTTCCACACCGCCGACTTTCTGGGCGGTTTTGAAGATTTGTACCCAGGGCGCGGCACCTTCGGCGAACAACGCCTGGAACCCCTTTTCCTTCGACCAGTCCTTGCAGTGGATGCTTTTGATGCGGCCGGGGTTCTGCTTGATCCAGGCCACCGGATCGTAGCCAACCTCGACACAGGTGCCGACGTCCAACTGCAGTACGACGTCCTTGCTGGTATTCGCCGCGATGATTTCGATCGGGCGCTTGCCTCCTTCGGCTAGGGGCTTGAATTCCAGTTCGTGATTGTGGAACCCGGGCAGCATTTTCGCGGCTTTGAACTTCGCAACCGCTCCCTGCAGGCTGTCGGCGACGCCTTTCCACGCGGCTTCGGTCTGGTCCATACGGCCGGCGCTGGCCATGACGATGAAGCGGCTGCCGAGGATGGTGTTGAGTTCCACCGCTTTGTCGATGCCGTCCCCAGTGAAAGCGCTGCGGCTGTTGTGCGTGGACAGGCATTTGAGGCCGAGGCCGTCAATGTATTTGCGCACTTCCTTGGCCTTTTCGGGCGTCCAGGCGAAATAAGGCGAGAAGAATTCCACTCCCTGGTAGCCCATTTTCGCCACCGCCGCGAGCGTGCCGTTCAGGTCCTCGGCGAGTTCTTTGCGAACCGAAAAGAGTTCGAGTCCGACGACGACTTTGGAATTCGCGGCGCGAATCAGCGGCGTGGTTGCCGCCAGCGCTGTCGCGGAAAGCAGTGAGCGACGGGAGAAGGGCTGCATGTATGCACGATATCAGAGCGGTAACCAGAGTGGTACGTTGGGACGTTTTAACTTAGCACTATGGCAAATCAAGATCGCCGAACTCTTTTAAAGGGCGGCGCCGTATTGCTGGCGGCCACCGCCGGGGCCGAAGCCAGCACGTCCGGTACGAATCAGCGTCCTCTGACCGAGAAGGAAAAGCTGGATCGTATTGCATCCAACTGCTGGCCGTGCCGCACGCTCTTCAAGAGCCGCAATACAGCCCGGCCCAATCCGAATGCGGACGCGATGAAGAAGAAGTACGGCACGCTGACCATGCTGGACTTCCCGCAGTTCACCAAGGACACGTTTCCGGGTGTGTATCACATGGACCTGTTTTCCGGTCTTTTCGGCGACTTGAGCGACGAAACGATGTACGTGAAGTCCGAAATGACGTTCAACGGGCAGACGCGTACGGCGTATGAGTTCGACCCGTCGTCGGCAAGCGGCCGCAAGTGGCTGGACAAGATGGCGGCCAAGCAGGTGGCCACCGGAACCAAGTGTCATCACATTTCGAACAACGCGCCTCGCGACATCAGCGACGCCGACCCGGCCAAGCGCGCGGCGGGTATCGAAGTGGCGAAAAAGTGGCTGGACGGCGCGGCGATTCTCGGCGCGAAGACCATGCGTGTAAACAGCGGCGGACCTCGCATTTCGCCGAACGCGCAGGTTACCACCGACTATCCGAAGAACGACGAACTGGCGCAGCATCTGGCGTGGTGCATCGAGTCCTTCAAGATCATGGCGGATCACGGCGCCAAAGTCGGCGTGAAGGTGACGCTCGAGAATCACTGGGGATTGACGGCCAACCCGCAGAACATCCGCATCATTGTGGATGAGGTGAACAACCCGTATTGCGAAGCCTCGCCGGACTTCTGCAATTGGGAACATGAGTATCACCTGTATCACGGTCTTGCGGCGTTGGTGCCATATGCCAAGACGACAGTGCACGCGAAGTATTGGAATCGTTGGAAAGATAACGATGTGCAGCGAAGTGTACGCATCATGACAAATGGCGGATTCCGTGGCGTGTTCGCCCTCGAGTATGAAGACGGACCGTGGGATGGAGTGGAAGGCGCGAAGTACTTGTATAAGGAAGTTCTAGCCGCTTTATAAACAACGGTACGCTAGAGGGTGCGAAAAATCATGTCACGCACCCTCTTCACCGTGCTCGAAGAGACTGCCGCAAGGTACGGCGGCCGTGTTGGATTGTTCCAGCCGGTTGCCGGATCGAAGAAACACGCCGGTCTCGAAAAATACCAAACCTACACGTGGAATGAGTTCGTAACGGCCTCGCGCGAGATTGGCGCGGGGTTGTTGGCGCTTGGCGTGGCGCACGGCGACATCGTTGCGACGTTTTCGGAGACGCGCGCGGAATTCTATCTCGCCGACTTCGGGATCTTCAGCATCGGCGCCATTTCCGCTGGTTTGTATACGTCGATTTCCATGGAGGAACAGGCGGAGACGTTGCGGAAACTGCGGCCGGCCGTCGTGTTTGCCGAGAACGCGCAGGCGAAGGATCGACTGTGCGCGGCGCTCGGCGACGGCCAGGTGCGGATGCGGTGGGTGTTGCTGACAGGGTCCACCGAAGGTGCGATTCCTCTCGACGAACTTCGCCGCCAAGGCCGCGAAAATATGGCGGCGTTTGCGACCGCACATGCGGCCGTCAAGCCAGGCGACATCGCGGTTCTGTATCTGACTTCCGGGGCCACTGGCGCGCCAAAGATGGGCTTAGTAAGCCATCACGCGGCGGTGTCGAACGTCGACATGCCTCCGCTTGTGATGGAGGCCGGACCTGAAGATCGCGCGATTGCGTTCCTTCCCTCGGCGCATATCGCCCAGCGGGTTGCGATGGAGTTCATGGCGATTCGCATGGCGTTTCCCATTTATTTTTCGGAGAGCCTCGCGCGATTGCCCATGGAATTGAAGGCCGTGAAGCCGACGATTCTGCTGGCTCCGCCACGAGTGTGGGAGCGGATGTATGCCACGATCGCGACGGAAATTCGCAAACGCAATGCGGTTTCGCGGCGAGTGTTTTACGCCGCTGTGGGCGCGGGCGCGCAGGCATTTCGGCTACGCCAGGAAGGGAAAGACATTCCGGCGTGGTTGGCCGCGTCGTTAAAACTGTTCGACCAACTGGTGTATTCCAAGATTCGCGAACGTCTGGGTGGGGAACTGCGGTTGCCGATTTCTGGGTCCGCGCCGCTGGGAAAAGATCTGGCGGACTTTTTCGGGTCGATCGGGCTGCCGATTCTCGAAGGGTTCGGGCTCACGGAAGGCGGTGTAACGACGCTGAATCCGGTAGACCGGCCGAAGTCCGGGAGTATTGGAAAAATGCTTCCTGGCGTCGAAGCGAAACTGGCCGGCGACGGGGAATTGTTGCTAGGCGGACCGACGATCTTCAGTGGGTATTATGAGGACCCCGAGTCAACGGCGGCGGTATTACGTGATGGTTGGCTATATACCGGTGATATCGCTCGTATAGATGAGGATGGCTATTGGTATATTACCGGCCGTAAGAAGGAAATCATCGTCGCGTCAAATGGTAAGAAGATTTATCCGGCACGTATCGAAAATCTATTCAAATCGGAGCCGATCGTGAATCAAATGGTACTCATTGGTGATAAACTTCCCTATATCACCGCGATTTTCACCGTGCGTACACAGGCGGCAGAGTCGCTCGACGACTCTTTGAGAGGAGCGAGTGTTGCCGACATTTCGAAGTCGGAGACGGTGGTCGCAGAATTGCAAAAAGCCGTTCAGAGGGCCAATCGACAATTGCCGCAATTCGAACAAATCCGCAAATTCAAAGTGCTCGATCGTGAGTTTTCGATCGAAGCCGGTGAAGTGACGCCAACGATGAAAGTGCGCCGGGCCAAAGTTCTCGAAAATCACCGGGAACTGGTGAGCGAGTTGTATTCCGGCAAAGATATCGACTAAATGTGGATTGCGGCCGTTCAATTCCAAGCCGCCAAGGGGAATTGGAAAGAATCCTCGACGCGATTGGAGCGATTGATCGACGCCGGATGTCCAGCCGGTACCGCATTGGTGGTTTGCCCCGAAATGGCGCTGACCGGCTATGTCTTTCCGTCGCCTGAGGCCGCGGGACGAGTGGCGGAAGTGGCAGGCGATGGTCCCACCTTTGAACTGGCGGCCCGAGTGGCGACCCGTCACAATGCGTATTTCGTCGCCGGATACCCGGAGACATCCAACGGGCATCTGTACAATTCCGCGATGATTGTGTCGCCGGAAGGCGAGCTTTTGTACAACTACCGGAAGCGCATGTTGTTTGAAATGGACGAAAATTGGGCGCAGCCAGGCGATACCGAATATCCATTGGTGGATACGCCGTTCGGACAATTGACGTGCGGTATTTGTATGGATCTCAACGACCGGCGATTTATCGAGTTCCTGTTCGCGGCCGAGCCAACGTTGATCGCGTTTCCCACCAACTGGCTGGATCAAGGTTTTGATGTGCGCGGATACTGGCGCCGGAGACTGCTCGGGTACCAGGGTTGGTTTGTAGCCGCCAATACATACGGCGTCGAAGAAGGTACGCCGTTCCGCGGACGGTCCAGCATCCTGGCGCCTGATGGCGGGATCGCGGCGGACGCGCCGGCCGAAGGCGACGCCGTTGTGCTCGCGCCTCTGTCCGCATCCGGCATATTTTCCTAGTCAAATAAAAAGGCCCGCATTCCGAAGAATGCGGGCTGATAATGGAGCGTCCTCTACCAAAGGACTTCGTGCGGCGGGGCGTCTTGTCAAGGGCGCGCTGGATTCCGCCAGATTTGGTTGCGGCGCGCACAATGTGCTGCGCGCCGCATTCGTAGAGTGTACTACCAGATCAGTTTCAACGCCAGCTGCACGTTCCGGGGTTCGCCGAAGCCGATGCCGGGGGCGGAACCACCGTTACGCGTGGCGGTGATCAATCCGAAGTTCGCGGAGTTGAACGCCGTCGTCGGGTTGGCGTAGTTGGTGCGGTTGAACAGGTTGAAGATTTCTACACGGAACTGGGTGCGGATGCGTTCGGTGATGGGGGTTTCCTTGAACACCGAGAAGTCCACCGCATTGAAGCCAGGACCGTAGAAAGAATCGCGGCCGATGTTGCCATAAGTGCCGAGCGCCGCTGCGGCGAACGCACTCTTGTTGAAGTACGGTACGGCGCCGTTGGGAACGGTCTGCACGGGCACGTTCTGGTTCCACTGGCCGATCACGTCGACGCGGTCGCGGTTGTCGCCGGAGCCGCTGCGATTGGTGCCGGAGGTGAGATCCAGCGGTTCGCCGCTATGCGCGGTGAACAGCGCGTTCAACTGCCAGCCCTTGGTGAGGCGGGGAGCGAAGTTGCCAAGCTGGGGAACGTCGTACAGCGCGAACGCCGTAAAGATATGGCGCATGTCGAAGTTCGACGGGCCATATTCGCGGCGCAGGTTAAAGCTGTTGGCGGCCAGAGCGTTGCGGACGTTCGAACCGTTGTCGAGGGACTTGCCCAACGTGTAATTGGCGTTGAGCGTGAAGCCCTTGACGCGCGTGGTGCGAACCGAGGTCTGCAGCGAGTTGTAGTTGGAGTTGGCGATGGTCTCGAGGATGTTGATCGCGCCGAGCGTCGGGTACTGCGAGGCGTACATGCGCGCGCCGCCGGTCATGCCGGTTCCGGCCGCGTTCGGCACTGCGCCGACGATCGGGTTGATGCTGCGCAGCAAGGAGAGCTTGGTGCCCTTGGAGCCGACGTAGCCGGCCTGGATCACGGTGCTGCCGCTCAACTGGTGCTGCACGTTGAAGTTGTAGTTCTGGATGTACGGGATGCGGAAATCCCGGCTGACACCGTACGCGCCGACGTTGGTCGGAGCCGTGGCGGTGGACGGGAAGATGGCAACGCCGGGTTCGATGTTCACGCTGCTGCGGGTGATGGTAAACACGGGGTCGGGACCAGCGGGGTTGGCGTGGATACCGGCCGAACCGCCGTTAGGCATACCAGTGTTCGCCACCATGAAGTTGAGTGGCGGAACGTCGTAGAAGAAGCCGTAGCTGCCGCGGATCACCGTCTTTGAAGCCACGTTGTACGCGAAGCCGAAGCGTGGCGCGAAGTTGTTCATGTCCTTCGGCCACAGATCGATCCCGCCCTTGCCGGCAAGCTGGAAGCCGTTGGCGATGGAGAAGCTGGTGATGGGTTCGTTCTTGGCGGCAAACAGAGGTCCGACGTAGCTGTAGCGTACGCCGAAGTTCAGGTTGAGCTTGCGGCTCACCTGGAAGTTGTCGTGAATCCACCAGTCGTACGTGTTCTGGCGGTAGTCACGCTGTAGCTGGCCACGGACGATCGTCGCGCCGTTGGTGGCCGAAATGTAACCGGCCATGAAGTCGGCCATCGCGCGAAGCTGCGGGCTCAAGCTCGTGTCGGTCGCCCAGGGACCGCGGGCGCCGTCGAAGGTGAAGCTGCCGCGCTTGTTGGTGTCGTAGAACACGTCGAAGTTCGCGCGGCGGTATTCGCCACCGAACTTAAATGAGTGACGGCCGATGGTGTAGCTGAGGTTTTCGGTGATGTGGCCGGACGTGTCGATACGGCCGAGAGGCTGTGTGGCGCTGGCGCCCGCAAAGCCGGTAATGCGCAGCGTCGGCGAACCGCCGAGCATTCCATCCTGCGGGACGCCCGTGTTGAGGCCGGCGGCGATGGGATTGGGACTCAGGTCGAGATCGTTGAAGGTCTGCTTGAAGTAGTTCACGCCGAGCAGTAATTGGCTGACCAGGCGGGGCGAAAGAGTCGACGTCTGCACGATCGCGATGTTGTGCATGCGGCTGGGAGCCACCTGGAAGTATTCGCGATACGGTACGCCGGCGTCGGCAGCCTGCTTCCCGGTGCCACCGAAGTAGCGGCCGGAGATCTGGTGCTTCGAAGAGATCGCGTAGTCGATCTTGCCGATACCGTTGTAGCTGTCGTAATCGGCGCGATCGTTGGCGGCGAGGTTATTGTTGGTGGCGCCCAGGTTGTTGTAGCGCGACGGCCAGAAGCTGAGCAGGTTGGTGGCAACCGTGCTCACCGGCACGTTGTACTGCGTAAGCACTTGGCGAGCCTGATTGGCCCAGGCGGTGGACGGGTGCGTGGTCAGGAAGTTCAGGCCGGCGATGGCTTTCTGCGCTTCGAGCGTGGTGAAGAAGAACAGCTTGTTCTTGACGATGGGTCCACCGGCGGAAAAGCCCCACTGGTTGTTGCGCATGACGCGCTTGGTGTCGTTGGTGCGGAACGGGCTCAACGCGGCCAGCGCTTCGTTGCGGTTGAAGTAGTACGCGGTGCCGTGGAAATCGTTGGTGCCGGACTTGATCACCATGTTCACGTTGGAGCCACCGTTGCGGCCCATTTCGGCGGAAGCGTTGCTCACGATGGCGAACTGGTCGATGGCTTCGATGGGCAACAGGGTGCCGGCGATGCCGGACACGCCGCCCTGGTTCACGGCGGTGCCGTTGTGGAAGGCGTCGTTGTTGTCGGCGCCGTCAATCTGGTAGTTGTTGCCCGAACCGCGGTTGCCGTTGACGGAACCGGACGTCGGCGAAACGCCGGGGTTCAGCTTGAGCATCTGGCGGAAGTCGCGGCCATTCATCGGCATGTCCTGCACCTGGCGCGGCGTGACGACCGAGGCGAGGCTTGACGACGTGGTTTCGAGCGTAGCGGCGGTGGCGCTGATTTCGACGATCGTGCCCTGGGAGGCGATGCCGAGCTTGGCCGTGATGTTGGTGGTCTTGGAGACGGCCACTTCCACGTTGTCGATCTTCTGGGTTTGGAACCCGTCCTTCTTGATCGTTACGGTGTACTCACCGAGAGGGAGGTTGGGGAGGAGGAATTCACCAGCCTCGGTGGAGGTGGTGTCGAAGGTGATGTTCGTGCCCTTGTTTACGGCCTGGACGCCGGCGGCGGGGATCATCGCGCCCGAGGCATCGACGACGGTTCCGGCAATGGATCCGCGGAATGACTGAGACCAAAGTGCGGTACTCAGTGCGATTAATAGCGAAGCGAGTCTAACGTATCGCATATGCTCCTTGTACGAACAGAATAGGGGTCAGCACGACGCGCTGTTGGGGAGAGCGCGCAACGATCAAGCAAACTGAGATCGAACGAGGAATGGGTCGCAACGTGGACCCAGAATGGACAGACCCTGGATTAGATTGCTAATACGAATAACACAATTGAATTCATGCGGGCAAATTCCGATAGGCTACAGGGTGTTTCGCCTATGGAAAAAGGCGGCACGTTTCCGCGCCGCCTTTCTCTTTCCTGTCGTTGTAGTTACTGGCGTGACATGTACTTGTCAAACAGCTTGGTGTGGCGGCTTGTGAGGTCCACGGCCTTGCCTTTGATGAACATCTGTTTGATCTGCGTGTTGGTTTCGAGCGGGTCGCCATCGGTGACGATAAGGTCGGCCCACTTGCCTTTGTCGATCGAACCGACTTCGCCGGCGACGCCCCAGATTTCGGCGGCGTTGATGGTGACGGCCTTGAGGGCTTCTT
>JAFDVT010000526.1 GCA_018268875.1 Acidobacteriota bacterium | reverse complement strand
GAAGAAGACCGAGGCGATTCGCCAAGCCCCTTGACGATCGCCCTTGCCGGACTTCAGATTCCGCCTGGCCAGCCAGATGCAGTAAAGAAGACCCGTCGTTCCGAACACAATTCCCAACACGTTGCTGATGATCGACCCCATGGTTACGGGATCCTGGGTCATCAGTGTGGGTTTGGTCCATGGCCAAATGAGTTGCGCATCGATCAGTTGGCCCCGCCAGGACGCGGCTTCCACGGTCAACGGGATTTCCGAGATGGTGGGATGCGTTCCTTTCCAGGCGCGGCGCATATCGAACGCCGCGGCTGGAGTCCACTGCGGTGTCACCTCGGTGAACTTGGCCAAATCCAATCCTGCCGCCTGGAACAACGGCCGGGGATCGAACGCGATTGGCGGTTGCGGCGGCGGGTCTTTTTCAAACTGCGGAGGCACGGCCTCAAACCGCCGTAGCCGCCCCAGGCTGTCAACGTCCATCTGCCATTGCCCGCTGATGATCTGCGCCGGGCGATTCTCGCCCACCCGTCCGTCCGGACGCGACATCAACAGGCGTGGGCTCTGGCGGTAAAACAACTCGAGCGGAGGTTCGGCGTGGAACAGTTTGTACCAGCCCTTGGACGCGTTCCAGTTCTTGCTGGCCCACGGCAGGAACCCCGGCAGATAGCGTAGTTGGGAAAACGAATCCACGGGGCGATCGGTGTAGCCCAATAGCGCGGCGTTGTCGCGAGCCTTTTGTTCCAGCACCTCGGGCGACATATGAAACGCCGCGTAGGCCGGCATGTAGAGCCGCTGGATGAGGAAGGGAAGCGCCACCAGGCCCAGACACGCGGCCACCAACGCCGGAAAGGTCCGCTTCAGCGACACCGGGTCATGCTTGCCCGATGCCGCGAGCAGTTCGGGAGACGGTGTTTCGCCCGCCGCCAGCGCAGCCGCCAAAGGATCGCCGCCAGGCAACGCCGCCGCCACCGCCAGGGCCGATGCCGGGCGCATTCCCGGGTCCGGATGCAGGCATCGTTTGATGATGCCTTCCACCGCCGGATCGATGTCCGTCGCAATCGACGTCATGCTCGTCAACTGCTGCGATTCCTGCAGGCCAAGTAACTCGGGGATGTTCTTGGCCGAGTACGGACGCCGCCCGGTGTACAGCTCATACAACAGCAATCCCAGGGCGTAGATATCGCTCTTTTTCGTGACCTCGGAACCGCGCAGTTGTTCCGGCGCCATATAGGCCGGCGTGCCATTCCGTGCTTCGGGACCGGCCAGCGTTTCGGCCACCGCCGCCAAGCCGAAATCCGTAATCAGAATCTCGCCGCGCTTGGTCATCATGATGTTTTGCGGCTTCAGGTCGCGATGGATCACGCCTTTGTCGTGCGCCGCGGCGAGGCCTGCGCAGATTTTGCGCGCGATCTCGGTCGCCTTGTCCGCGGGCAGGCGGCCAATGCCGACGAGCAGTGTCGCCAAATCGTCCCCGTCCACAAATTCCATGGACAGGAACGGCACATCGTCGTCCTCGCCGATGTCGTACACCCGGCAGACGTTGGGATGCGAAATCTGACGCGCGATCCGCACTTCGCCGTGGAACCGCTCCAGCCACTTTTCGTTTTGGGCCGCGCCGCGCACCAGGAACTTCAACGCCACGGATTGTCCCAGTGTCAGGTCCGTGGCGCGGTACACCTCGCCCATGCCGCCCTGGCCCAGCATGCCGAGGATGCGGTAACGACCCGCCACCAGCGATCCCGGCGAGTACTGCCCTTCATCGTCAAGCGCCGAAATCGTACTGACACGCGAGATTTGTGACGTCTTGCCCGACGTCTTCGTCGGGGGAATGCCGGACGGAAATGCGATCGGTTCGGCCGAGGTTGCCGCGGTGGGCGCCGCGTCGCGGCCTTCTCCCTGCGGTGGCAATCCGAATGGTGCGCCACAGTCCGGGCACCGCTCGGGTGAACCGGCTATTTCCAACGAACAGGATACACAGCGTGCCATTTTTTCGAAGCTATCAGTCTAGCGCGGGTTACAATTACGGTTCTGTATTTATGGATATCGTCAGCGGGAACGTAGGCTGGATTGAGGTGGTTTGCGGTCCCATGTTTTCGGGCAAGAGCGAAGAACTGATCCGCCGTCTGCGCCGCGCCAAGATCGCCCGCAAACGCGTGCAGGTGTTCAAGCCGTCCATCGACAACCGCTATTCCGATTCGGATATCGTCAGCCACAGCGCCCAGCGCATGGGTTCGGAAAGCGTCAGCGGCGCCAAAGATATTCTCGCCAAACTCGATTGGCGGACCCAGGTGGTCGGCGTGGACGAAAGCAATTTTTTCGGGCCGGACCTGGTGGACGTCGCGCAGCAGTTGGCCGACACCGGCAAACAGGTGATCATCGCCGGGCTCGACACCGATTACATGGGCCGCGCATTTCAGCCAATGCCCGAACTGCTGGCGCTGGCGGAGTCGATTACAAAGATTTTGGCGATTTGCATGCGTTGTGGAAACCCAGCCAAGCATACGCAACGTCTGGTGGAGTCAGAAGACTTAATCGTGGTCGGAGCCGCCGGGATGTATGAAGCACGTTGCCGCCGGTGTTTCGAACCTGGGATTTCCAAGCAGGAGTACTTCCCGTTTGCCCAGCCGAAAGCCGTAAGCGAGGCAACGTAAGCCGCATCTGGTAAACTTTTCAAAAGATTGCGAGGAGAACAGCAACTATGTACTCATTGAAGCCAGCGGACGATCAACCGAATCAGCCGCCTCAACAGCAGCCGCAGCAGCCCTATGGCCAGATGCCGCCGCAAGGTTATCCGCCTCAAGGGTACCCGGCCGGACAACCGCAAGCCTACGCGCCGTATCCGCAACAACCCGCCGCGCCTCCCCAGGACCCGGCCACCGGAGGCTGGAAGTTCCCGGTATTGGCTGCCGGAATCGCACTGCTGGCTGGCGCCAACATCTTTCAATACATGCAGACCAACAAGCTGCAGGATGAAGTGACGAAGGTGCAGAAGTCGCTGCAGGACGAAATCGCCGGTGTAAAGGAAACCTCGGCGATCTCGGTGCAGACCGCCAAGCGTAACGTCGAGACGTTGAAGGACGAACTGGCCGCCGCCCAGCGCCGCGCCGCCAGCGCCGTGGGTGAGGCCAAGGCCGACGCCCAGCGCCGCGCCGACGAAGTCGCCGCCCGTTTGACCGCCGCGCAGCAGAAACAGGAAGCGGCCCTCACCGGCAAGATCACCGAAGTCAAAACCGCGACCGAGGCCGTGAACACCCGCGTTGGCGAGGTCAGCACGGAAGTCGGCGTCGTCAAAACCGAGGTCAGTTCCACCAAGTCGGAACTCGACAAGACCATCCAGAGCCTGAAGCGCGTCCAGGGCGACGTCGGCGACCAGGGCAGTCTCATCGCGACCAACGGCAAGGAATTGCAGGCCCTGCGCCAGTTGGGCGAGCGTGATTACTTTGAGTTCAAGATGGCAAAATCCAAAACGCCGCTGAAAGTCGGCGACATTTCGATGTTGCTGAAGAAGGTGGACGTCAAAAAGAACCGCTTTACGGTGGAAGTGATCGCCGACGACAAGAATGTCGAAAAGCGTGACCGCACCATCAACGAACCCATCCAGTTCCTGACGTCGAAGGCTCGCCAACCCTACGAAATCGTGGTGAACTCCGTGAGTAAGGACCAGGTGTCGGGCTACCTCGCCCGTCCCAAGGTTCTCAACACCCGTCCCTAAACTCTTTCGTCCAACGAGAAAAAGGCGCTACCTTGACACGGTAGCGCTTTTCCTTTTTTATATTGCAATTTGCGATATGCTTTGGGAATGAAATCAATAATTCTTAATGTGTTGATTGCGAGCGCACTTTCGGCCGCCGATTTCTGGCAACAGAAACCGCCGGAAAATTGGTCGCCGCAGGAATGCAAGAAGCTGATTTCGAAGTCTCCCTGGGCGCTCGACGCGCCGGTAACCGGCAATCCGCCCTCGACGGACAAGGCTAGCGCGATTGGCTTCAATCCTTCGGGATCGTCGGGCGCGGGTGGAACGGCGATGCGCACGGTAAGTGTTCGCTGGGAAAGCGCGGAGCCCTTGCGCGCCGCGGCCAAACGCTTGAATGCCCCGGAACTCAGCGCTTCTGATGCCGCTGGGTTTTACGTGATTCACGTCAGCAATTTGCAGGTTCCCGGGCGCGGACGACGCGGCCATCGCCGCCGAAATGAAACGTACGT
>JAFDVT010000525.1 GCA_018268875.1 Acidobacteriota bacterium | reverse complement strand
GCGGAGGTCAAGCGTTCGCACGTGCTCCGCGCGTAGCGCGGTGGTGAGTGGTACGGTACCGCTCACCGGAAGCGGTACGGTGACAGGTACGGTGCCAGGCACGGGAAGCGGTACGCCCGGACAAATCCGAGGCGGGGGATGCCTGAGGCAAACCTGCTTCAGGAGGATGTGGACTTGGGCAGAATACCCGCAAACGCGGGGTGTTGAACGCTACCCGCGGCGCGTGAAAAGCCTGCAGGACCCCGGGGGTTCTCCTAACCATTCCTGGCCTCTGGAGTAGCCTCCAAAAACAAGAGCCGCCCCTCTTGCAAAGGGCGGCTCAAGACCCGAAAAACTAGAACGACAGACGCAGACCGAAGCGCATCGAACGCTGGTCGTCCAGCGCGCTGGTGATCTGCATGAAGTCGCCCGAATTGACGTTGGCGGACGGATTGTTGAAGTGCGGCGTGTTCGAGATGTTGAACGCTTCCGCCCGGAACTGCAGGTTGAACCGTTCGCTCATCTTGAAGTTGCGGAACAGACCCGCATCCATGTTCACGATGCTCGGTCCGCGGAGGATGTTGCGCCCGGTGTTGCCGAAGCGCGCCGTCGTGACGCCCGCAAACGCCGACTTGGTGTAGTATTCACCCGTGCCGCCGTTCTTGGTTACCGCCGCGACCTGATCCGCAGTCTGCGTGTTGCCCGGAGCGTTCAGCGCGCCGCCGTCCGCCGTTACCGTAAACGGACGGCCGGAGTACGCCGCGAACACACCGTTCAACTGCCAGCCCTTGACGATCTGGGACGCGAACCCGTTGCTGCCACCGCCAAACGGCAGGTCGTACACAAAGCCCGCCTGGAAGTTGTGCGGCGTATCGTAGCCGGAACGCGCGCGGTTGCGGCTCAACTGGCTGGGCGTCATGAAGATGTACTGAGCCCAACCGTCGTCGTCCACTTCGTTGAACGCTTTCGACCACGTGTAGGACGCCTTCAGCATCAGCCCCTTGCCCGCGCTGCGGGTGGCCGACATCTGCAGGCCGTTGTAGCTGGTGTTGGCGCGACCGTTCCAGTACCACGTCGTCGCCGTACGGCCGAACGCCGCATAGAACGGACGTCCGGTGTTGCCGCCGCCGGCCGGGGCTGCGTTGGCGTCCCAGTCGACGAAGCTACGCCGCGTGTTGGTACCGACATAACCGATCGAGTACAGAATCGACGCCGGAAGCTTGCGTTCGATCATGAAGTTCCAGCTCTGCACGTAGCCGCGCGTCACTGAATCGCCGCTGATCGTACGCATCTGCGCGGTCGCCGGAAGAGCCACGGCGGACTGGCTGAGGTCGGGACCCGAGAACGCCGGAATGCCCTGTTCGGTGGTGCCGTAGGGGACATAGGCGGAGGCCGATACGAAGTCCTGTGCGACCGTCAGCGGATAGAAGCCGCGAAGCGGACGGGCAAACGGCATCGGGTTATACGTCAGACCGTAACCGCTGCGGATCACCGTGCTGTCGTTCAAGCGGTAAGCAAAACCGAAGCGCGGCGCGAACATCTTCTTGCTGGTGCTGATGCCCAGGTCCTTGGGATTGTTGCCGCGGCCGCCCAACTGAACCAGGTTGGTCTTTTCATCCCACTGTTCGATGCCGCCGTAGCCGGAACGCGTCATCATCGGGTACAGCTCGTAACGCAGACCCATGTTGACGGTCAGCTTGCGCGACACCTGCCAGCGGTCACGGAAGAAGAAGCCCAACTGGTAGTTGAAGCTCGTCATCTTGGACCATTGCAGGGACTTGTTCACCGTCGTCGGCAGGCCCAGGAAGAATGCCGCCTGCGAGTTGAACTGGTTGGTCGGCGTCGCCGTCAAAACTCCAGCGGCGTTGGCGATGCGCGTACCGGTGGTGGCCTGCGAATAGGCGAAGTTGCCACGCGGACCCGCGCCGAGTTCGGGCTGCCAGTGGTTCAGCCAGTGACGCACACCCTCAAAGCCGAACCGCATTTCGTGCGTGCTGGCGATCTTGGTAAAGTTCTGCGTCATCGTGTACGACGTGTCGCCGTAGAAGTACGGGTTCCAGGTTTCGGGGAGACCAAGCTGCGCGTAGTTGGCAACCGTAAAGCTCGGCATGCCGCTTTCGCGTTCCGACGCGCCGTTGGTGCCCGGAATCTTCAGCACGTCCAGACCGATGTTCTTGCCGTAACCGGTCGGGATGGAGTTGGCGCCCGTGCGCGTCCAGCCCAACGTCATGTCCCACAACAGGGTCGGCGTGATCGTGTAGGTCTGGCCGATGGTCGCAAGCTGTACCAGCTGTTTCGCGTCGCCGATGCCGGAGTCGCACGAACAGGGTCCACCCGCGTCGCCAAAGGCCGGACGGCCGATCACCAGCGCCTTCATTGCCGAATACTTGTAAAACCAGCTGTTCTTCTCGTTGCGGTTCCAGTTGATCTTGAGGTCGTAGTTGTCGCGAGTCAGATTCTGGGGACCAGTGGCGAAGAAGTTATTGGTGACGCCGCCCAGGTTGGCGGCGGGCAGCATGCCGTACAACTGCTGGCTGACACGGCTGATGCGGCTGATCGGGATGATGTTGCCGGCGAAAGGCGTACGGTTGTCGCCCGCCGCGGTACCGGTGGCCGGGTCGTAGATGGCGGTGCTCGACGCGCTGTAATCGCCCGCGCGCTGCGCCGCCGTGGGAACCGTCAACAGCTTCGAACGGTTCAGCCGTTCGCGCGTCCCTTCGAAGCTGCCGAAGAAGAACAGCTTGTTCTTGATGATCGGTCCGCCGATGGTGCCGCCGCCGATGGACACAAGGCTCTTGGGCAGCTTGGGATCCTTGAAGAATACGTTGCGCGCGCCCCAGGCGCTGTTTTCGTGCATCGCGAACAGCGATCCGTGGGGAACGTTGGTGCCCGACTTGGAGACGACCGTCGTCGCCGCGCCGCCCGCCATGCCCTGCTCGGCGTCGGAGGCGTTGGTGGAAATGTTGACGGTTTCGATGGTTTCCGCCGGAGCGACGTACGCCGTGTGATGCGGCAACCAGATGTTGGTGTTGATGGCGCCGTCCAGCTTGGTGACGTTGTTGTTACGGTTGACGCCGTTGACGCTGGTGGTCAGCGCGCGGCCGGGCGTCGAACCCGCGGAGTTCTGAAAGCGGCCCGGCGTCGTGCCAGGAACCAGGTTCAGAAGGCTCTGGTAATTGCGATAGCGCGGCAGCGGCATGTTGGTCACTTCCTTGCTGCCGATTTCGACGTGTACGTCGGATTTGTCCGTCTGCAACTGCGCGACGGCGGATTCCACCGTCACCTGATCGGTGATTTGTCCGACCTTCAACGCCACGTCGACGCGTGTGACGTTGTTGATCGAAATGATAATGCCCTGCTGCGTGACGGTTTGAAAGCCGTCCGACGCGATCTTCAAATCGTAGGTTCCAGCATTGACGTTCTGGAAGTTGTAACGCCCGTTTTCTTCGGCGTTGGTTTCACGCGTGTAACCGGTTTCCCGATTGGTGATCTGGACCTTGGCCCTTGCGATTGCCGCTCCGGACGGGTCCGTTACGTCTCCGATCAGGGATCCGTATAGGACTTGAGCCGTTGCGGGAGGCGGTGCTGATAGGAAGGTCAACGCCACGGCGGCGATTGACGCAAAAGCGCTTAAGCGCTTGCTCATTGGAAACATCTCCTGAAGTTTTTTTCTCGGGCTGACGGCGCCCCGGAAAAATGCACAAACTTGATGCGGTGCTCGCATTATTACATATCCCTAATGTAAGGCGGGTTAAATAATTGCACCGGCTTTCTCATACACATTCGCGCCGCCGGCACGATGCGATATGCTATTCAATCCTGCTGACCGCCTATGTCCCACATCAACTCTCTCGACTGGCTCATGATCGCTTTGTATTTCGGAATTTTGGCCGCCGTCGCCTGGTGGGTTGTGCGGAAAGGCAAGGATTCGTCCACCGACTACTTCCTGGCCGGGCGAAACCTCGGCTGGTGGGTTGTCGGCGCGTCGATCTTCGCCTCCAACATCGGTAGCGAACACATTGTCGGCCTGGCCGGATCCGGCGCCACCAGCGGCGTTGCCATGGCGCATTACGAACTCCACGCCTGGTGCCTGCTGGTGCTGGCCTGGGTGTTCATTCCGTTCTACATGCGGTCGATGGTCTTCACCATGCCGGAGTTTTTGGAACGGCGGTTCAACGAAAAATCGCGCTACGTCCTATCGGTGGTGTCGCTCATTACCTTCGTCGTGTCCAAGATCGCGGTCGGCGTCTTTGCGGGCGGCGTCGTATTCGGAAGCCTGCTACCGGAATTGACGATCCATATCGGCGGCATCACCATCGACAGCTTCTGGACCGGTTCGGTGCTCGTCATCGTGCTCACCGGCCTGTATACGACGCTCGGCGGCATGCGCGCGGTCGCCTACAACGACGCGGTGCAGGTGGTGGTGCTGATCGTAGGTTCGGCTTTGTTGACGGGCTACGGCTTGAGCGTCCTCGGCGGCTGGGAAGAACTTCGCCGCATCTGCGGCAGCGAGATGTTCAACCTGTGGAAGCCGCTCACGCCCCCGGGCGTCGAAAGCACCTGGGCCCCGGTAATGGAGTTCGACACCGCGGGCAAGCTCACGCGACAGGCGTGGTACTTCAACGGCTACTTCCCGTGGCTCGGGATGCTGTTCTGCGCGCCCATCATCGGGCTTTGGTATTGGTGTACCGACCAGTACATCGTGCAGCGCGCGCTGGGCGCTCCCAACGAAACCGTCGCGCGCCAGGGCTCGATCTTCGCCGCGTTCCTGAAGCTGTTTCCGGTGTACCTGTTCATCATTCCCGGCCTGATCTGCTTCGCGCTGGGCAAGTCCGGCAAGATTCCGGAACTCGCCGGGGCCACCAACGACGCGTTCCCCAGAATGGTGCAGCATCTTCTTCCCTCGGGCATCCGCGGCATCGTGGTCGCGGGCTTGTTATCGGCCCTGATGAGTTCCCTGGCCGGTGTATTCAACGCCTGTTCGACGCTGTTCACCATCGACATCTATCAGAAGTGGAATCCAAAGGCCTCGGAGGCGAAGCTCGTCAGCGTAGGCCGTACAGCGACGGTGATCATGGTTCTGGTCGCCCTGCTGTGGATCCCGGTGGTGAAGAACGCGGCGGGCCTGTACGATTACCTGCAAGCGGTGCAAGGCTACCTCGCGCCGCCGATCTTCGTCGTGTTTTTCCTTGGCGTATTCTTCAAGCGCATGAACGCCCAGGGCGCGCTGTGGGCGATGCTGATCGGGTTCGCGCTGGGGCTCTACCGGATGGCTGTGGACACGCCGGTGACGTTGAAGCTGTCGGGCTTTGAAACCGGCTACACGCCGGGCTCGCTGCTTTGGATCACCAACAACATGTACTTCCAGTACTTCAGCGTGCTGATCACCATCGTGTCGGCGATTGTGATGGTGGCGGTGAGCCTGATGACCGCGCCTCCGAAAGACAGCGAGATCCAGGGCCTGACGTTCGCCACCACGTCGGCTGCCGAGAAAGCGGCCTCGCGGGCAAGTTGGGGTACGGGCGAAGTGGTGGCGTCAGGCCTTGTACTGGTGCTGATCCTGGCGTCGTATCTGTACTTCCAGGGCTAGGAGGCTACTTCCAGCGCGCGAATTCGAGCCCCGGCGCTTCCACGCGGAACTGCACCAGGCGGCCTTTTTCCATCTCGGTGACGTACGCCGTGCGGCCGTCGGGTCCGCCAAAGCAGATGTTGCTGGGCTTCGACCCCAGTACGGGAATTTCGCGCAACAGCTTGCCCTGCGGCGAAATCTTCGCCACCACGCCCTTGCCGTGCCGAGTCGCGTACAGGTTGCCTTCGACGTCGATGCGCATCCCATCGAACCCGAAATCCGGGAACTCGATCAGCAGACGCTTGTTCGAGAGCGACCCGTCCTTCGGCGAAATATCGAACGCCCACACCTTGCGCTGAACGGATTCGTTGACGTACAACGTCTTCCCGTCCGGACTGATGTCGATCCCGTTCGTCGTGCCCATATCCGGCGCGACTTTGCGAATCTTCTTGCCGTTTTTGCTGATGAACCAGATCTGCCCGGTGCCGTTCTTCCAATTCGGATCGCTGGCGTAGAAATCGCCCTTGGCGGTGATCGCCAGGTCGTTCGGCTGGTTCATCGTAGGCTCATGCGCGAGCACCGTCACCTTGCGGGTCTTGAGGTCCACCGCCAGGATGTTGTGCCCGGTGTAGTCGGCGACAAAGAACCGCTTGCCGTTCCGGTCGAACCGGATGCCGTTGCCCGTGCTGCCGGCCGGCATGTCGAGAAACAGTTCGGCCTTGCCATCCGGCGAGACTTTGCCGATGGTGGGCTTGCGCGCAAAGCTCACGGCATAGATGTTGCCCTGGCGATCCACCGCCGGACCTTCGATTTCACCCGTAAAACTATGCTCGGCGGTCAGGGCCTTGGGGACGTACAGATCCTGCCCGAAGGCCGCGCTGGCCAGGCAAAAGGAAAAAGCTGCCAGTCCTCCGGAAAGGATTGGCAGCTTGTTGTTGTTGGTTAGAACGGGCAATGGTGCTTGCCTCTGGAAGTTATTCCTTGACGTCTTCGATCGACGCCAGTTCGAAGACATCGCCCTTCAGCGTGCCGGTAACCTTTACCTTGCCCGCCAGGTGAGCCTTGGCCTTCTTTTGGTCGGAGACTTTGTAAACCTTCTGTTCCTTGTCGTCGACAAACACGGCCGCTTCGCCGCTTTCGATGCAGCGCTTGGCGCAATCGCGCTTGGCCGCGGCGGAACTGGCGTTGCCCGAAGAACAGGCCGCGTCGCTGATCCAACCGGTCATCGTCATGTTGCCGGCAAAGGCGGTCATGGCGGCGGGGAGCAAAAGGGTGAGAAGCGTTTTCTTCATCATGATCTCCTTGACTACTATTACTCTAGCGCACGAATTCGACTTTGATCTTATGAGGAATAATGCCCGCCTCATAACCCATGTCGAGCAGCAGTTGCGCGGCTTTGGGAACGTCGTCGCCGCAATCGACCGTGTGATGGTTGACGTACATGCCGACAAACTTCTCGGCCAGCGGCGTTTCCATGTCGCGTGCAAATTGAAGGGCGTATTCGAGCGCCTCCGGCGAATGATCGAGCGAGTACTTGATGCTGTCGCGCATCAGGCGGTTGCATTCGGCGCCGATGGCCGGCGGCAGGTCGCGGCGCAGCGCGTTCGCACCCAGCGGCAGCGGCAGGTTGTGCGTCTTCTTCCACCACTTGCCCAGATCGACGATGAGGTTGAAGCCTTCCTTCGAATAGGTCAGCTGTCCTTCGTGGATGATCAATCCCGCGTCCACTTTGTTGTCGCGAACCGCGGCCAGGATCTCGTCGAAGCGGATAACGACGGGTTCGAAATCCGGCTGCAACAGCTTCAGCGTCAGGTACGCGGTGGTCATCGTACCGGGGATCGCGATGCGCTTGCCCTTCAGTTCCTCAACCGCCATCGGTTTGTTGGACACCACCATGGGACCGTAGTTGTCGCCAACGCTCGACCCGGCGGCCATCAGATGGTACTTGTCCGCGACGTACGGGTAGGCATGGTAGGAAATCGCGGTCAACTCGTATTCGCCGTTGAGCGCCTTGCGGTTCAGGGTCTCGATATCGTCAAGCACATGCTTGAAGTTGACCAGATCCGACCGCACCTTGCGCGTGGCAAGGCCGTAAAACATATAGGCGTCATCGGAATCGGGGCTATGCGCGCAGACAATATCGCGTAAAGGAGTGGACATGATTGTGGTGGTTCAGAAAGAAACGGAACTTTTATTATAACTGGCCGCCTCTTTTCTATACTGAAGACAGGCGAGGGAGGCCTCGGCCCCAAGCAACAAAATCACACCTCGGGAGGTGAACATATGGCTTGGGTTCTTCTGGCCATCGCGGGAATTCTGGAAGTCGGCTGGGCTATCGGCCTCAAATACAGCGAAGGCTTCACACGGCTCTGGCCCAGCGTCGCCACCATCGGCGCGATGGCCGTCAGCATGTTCCTGCTCGCCCTCTCGGTGCGAACACTCCCCGTCGGCACGGCCTACGCGGTGTGGACCGGCATCGGCGCTATCGGCACCGTGATCGCCGGCATTCTGTTGTTCAACGAACCGGCCACCGCCGTACGCGTCGTTTGCCTCGGCCTGATCCTTTGCGGCATCGCCGGATTGAAGCTGTTCACGTAGCGAGGCTGTCCGGGTCCAGGTCGAACGTCTCGACCAGGTAGTCGTAGTAGGCACCGTCGTACAGAAACACGAGGTACGTTTCATGCACGGCGGCGATCAGCTTGCGCACCGCGTATTCCGGATCGTCCGTGTACATCGCCGCAAGCCCGGCATCGCCCTTTGCGGCCGTCACGCGCAGCCGGACTTTCGCCCGGTCGATCCGCCGGTGTTCCGGCAGATCCTTGCTTTGCAGGCCCCGCACAAACGCCCGGTACGCGCTCATCATCGGGGATCGCGGCCCTACTTTCGGCAACACCGTCTCAAACGCGAGCGAATTCTGACCGGCGGTCAGTACAAACGTCTGGTTGCGATGCCAAAGCATCTTCCAGCTTCCGCGACCTGCCTTCGAATAGCCCTGAAACACCCCGCGCGCCGCGTACTCCGCCAGGACTTCGTCAATGCGCAAACGCGCCCACTCCCGGCTCCGCGTTCAGCGCGATCCCCGGCGGATAATCCTTGCCCGACGTGAACTCCTTCAGCGCCTGCACGTTGATCAACGTCGACACGCCTTCCTTCGCCGCCGCATCGTAGGAACGCCGCAACGCCGCGCGCATGTCTTCCACTGTCTGCACGTATTCGCCGCGCGCGCCCAAGCCTTCCGCCATCTTGTCGTACCGCAGATTCTCCTGGAACAGATACATGTGCATCGACCTCGCCGACGACACCGCGGACGGCCACATGCCCCACGAATTGTTGTTGTAAATCACCGAAATGATCGGGATCTTGTACTTCGCCGCCGTATCCAGTTCGAACATGCTGTAGGCAACGCCGGCATCGCTGGTCACCACCAACGCGGGCGCGCCTTTGTAGGCAGCCTGTGGTCCTACGCCGCGCTGCACCGCCGCCCCCGCGCCGATCATCATCGCCAGGTCCGGCCCGATCGCGCCGTATTGGTAGGCGCAAACCACGCTCTGCCCCGGCCGGTTCGCGCGCAACCAGCGGCTCGCGAACAAGCCCGTGGTCCAGCCTCCGCTACCGGAAACCGTCTGCTTCGGATCGATCGCGCCCTTGTAGAAAAAGTCGTGAATTTCCTTGGCCATCACCGCCGGATGCAGCTTGCCGGTGGACTGCGAATGCTTCAATCCCAACGCGTAATGATCGAGGTTCTGCTTTTCAAACGCGGCCCGCGCGGTGGCCAACTCGCCTGCCCATGCCTCGCGCTTCTTGGCCGCCAGCGTGTTCGCCAGCGCTTCCAGAAAGATCTTTTCGTCGCTGACGATACCCAGATCGAGCGGCCAGTTGCGGCCCAGATCCTCCTGCGCCGGATGCACGCGAATCGCCTTCACATCGGGCGCCAGGCGGTATTCGCCGGGGCTCGGCATGCAGTACTGTCCGATGAAGATCACGAGGTCCGCCGACATCAGCGCATCCGGCGAACAGGAGGCCGACAAGCGATGGTCGTCGGGCCAATGTCCGCGCGATGGACCCGAGGTCACGACCGCGATGTCCTGCCGCTCGGCCACCTGTTTCAGCGCGTCCCACGCCTTGCGCTGGAACACGCCCTGCCCCGCGATCAGAAGCGGTCGCGAGGCCTTGGTAATCAGGTCCGCGGCCTGCTGTACTTCTTTGCTGGACGCGCTGGGGGCGGCTCTCGCTGCGGTACTTGTCCTT
>JAFDVT010000524.1 GCA_018268875.1 Acidobacteriota bacterium | reverse complement strand
GAAAACCGGCGAGCCCCGGGCCAGGCGGCGCGAACTGTAGTAGATTGTTGCTTATGAGAAATCTCCTGTTTGTCGTTGCTCTCGGTGTGGCCGGGTCGCTCGCCGGTTTCGCGCAGCAAGGCGCTGTGGCACCCGTCAAAACGCATTTGAAAGTCGGCGACATGGCGCCGGACTTTACGCTTCCTTCCACGGAAGGCAAACCGGTGAAGCTGTCCGATTTCCGCGGAAAGAAGTCGGTCGTGCTTGCCTTTTACCCGGCAGCCTTCACCGGCGGCTGCACCAAAGAAATGCAGGCGTACCAATCGGGCCTCGACAAGTTCGAAGGTTCGTCGGCGCAGGTGTTCGGCGTCAGCACCGACAACTCGCCCTCTCAAAAGAAGTTCGCGCAGGAACTGGGCGTCGCCTTTCCCATGCTCAGCGACTTTGCGACCCGCCACGTTTCCAAAGAATACGGAATCCTGATCGCCGACCGCGGCATCGCCAATCGCGCGACCTTCGTCATCGACACGGCGGGCAAGATTCAGCACATCGAAGAAGGTTCGGCGGCGATCGACATTTCGGGCGCGGCCAACGCTTGCAGCCGTCTCAGCAAGAAGTAGCGTCCTGTTGCCAAAACGCGCGCACGTTCGCTAGAATCCTAGTTTCATGCGGAATTTCGGCGCAGCTTACTACTTTCGATTTTGGTACGGGCACTTCGCCCGCTGACCGAGAGTGGTTCTGGTTGCACTGCCGCTGAAAGTTTAAGAAACTGACAACGAACCGGCCCACTCGAAAGAGTTGGGCCGGTTTTGTTTTTCCGAAGGAATACACGACGACATGATTATCTCGATGAAGCTGCATTCGACCAAGGATGAGATTGGCGCGGTCTGCGCACGCGTCAACGATTTCGGCTATAAAATTCATTCGATCGAAGGCGAGGAACGTGTGGTGATCGCGGTGGTCGGCGTCGGCGACGTTACGGCGTGCCTGGAATCGATCGAAGCGATGCCGCAAGTCGAACGCGCGATGCGCATCTCCGCGCCTTACAAGTTCGTGAGCCGCGAGTACCGCAAAGGAGGTAGCGTGTTCCGCATCAACAACACTGACATCGGCGGCGACAACTTCGTCGTGATGGCCGGCCCCTGTTCGGTGGAAAGCGAAAAGCAGATCATGGAATCGGCGGAAGCCGTCGCCGCGGCCGGCGCGACCTTCCTGCGTGGCGGCGCCTTCAAGCCTCGCACCTCGCCGTATGATTTCCAGGGCATGGCGGAAGACGGCCTCAAGCTGTTGCGCAAGGCCAAGGAAGCCACAGGACTCGGCATTATCACCGAAGTGATGAGCGACCGCGATGTCGATCTGGTGGCCGAATACGCGGACATTCTGCAGATCGGCGCCCGTAACATGCAGAACTTCGCGCTGTTGAAAGCCCTTGGCAAATGCGGCCGCGCGGTGATGCTGAAGCGCGGCATGAGCTCCACCGTGAAGGAACTTCTGATGTCGGCGGAATACGTCGTGGCGCACGGCAATCCGCAGGTGATCCTGTGCGAACGCGGCATCCGCACGTTTGAGACGGCCACCCGCAACACCTGCGACATCGCCTGCATCCCCGTGCTGAACGAGCTTTCGCATCTGCCGGTGATTCTCGATCCGAGCCACGCCACCGGCAAGCGTTCGCTGGTTCCGGCGTTGTCGCGAGCCGGTGTCGCCATCGGCGCCGACGGCATCATCGTCGAAGTGCACCCGTGTCCCGAAAAGGCCGTGAGCGACGGTGCGCAATCGCTCGACATCCCGCAGTTCCGCAAGATGATGACGGACCTGAAGCCGTACATCAACCTGTGGCGGGAATCGCGCGACGCCGAAATGGCGGCGTCCGTCCGCTAGTTGTTATTTGTCCGCAAGCGTAATGGCGAAGCGAGCTCTCAGGAACTGCCAGTCCGGGAGCTCGTACAGCCGAAGCTTGGTGGGAATGGTCGCTTCCACTTCCTTCGATTCATTCGGACCCAGCGCGACCTTCACCGGAGCCTCAGCCAGCGGCGCTTCGGTGGCCGGGGCCGTGGCGGTGGTGAGCTGAACCGTGATCGGAAGTTCGCCCAGATCGGCGCCGGAATGATTCACAACGTTCATACGGATGCGCAGCGTGCCGGCCTTGGGCTCCGCCAGCCGGAACCCGGAAATCTCGAGATACTTGGAATACGGGTGGAGCTTTCCGCCATTCAGTGAGATAGGCTTGCTAAACGGTTCGACGCTGGGAACTGCCGGTCCTTTTTTGTTTTTGGACGAATCGTGGGCCGGTTCACCGCATCCAACCGTAAGCAGAAGGGCCAGTGCCGGTACCCCGAAGTATAGGCGCATGGCGTTACTGTAACGCGAGATAATAGAGATCTGCCAACATGTGGTCAGCCATTCGGGAACAGGTACAAACGATCTTTCGTGAAGATCCCGCCGCCAAAAGCGTCGTCGAGATCGTACTGTGTTACCCCGGCTTCCACGCGATCCTGCTGCACCGCCTGGCGCACCGCATCTATCAGTCGCGATTCTTCCTGCTCGCCCGTGTGATTTCGCAGGTTTCGCGCTGGTTAACCGGCATCGAAATCCATCCGGGCGCCACCATCGGCCGCCGGTTCTTTATCGACCACGGCATGGGCGTCGTGATCGGTGAAACCGCTGTGATCGGCGACGATGTGCTGTTGTACCAGGGCGTAACGCTGGGAGGCACCGGCAAGGACAAGGGCAAGCGCCATCCGACTCTCGGCAATCACGTCGTCGTGGGCGGCGGCGCCAAGGTGTTGGGCAACATCACCATCGGCAACTGCGTCAAGATCGGCGCCGGGTCCGTCGTGGTTCATTCCGTGCCCGACAATTCGACGGTGGTCGGCATTCCCGGCCGTATCGTGAAAGCTCGCAACACCGAGAGCATCATGGACGCGCTCGATCACGGCAAGCTTCCGGACCCCGATCAGCAGGCGCTCGAAGAAATGCGGGCGCGCATACGCGAACTCGAAGAGATGGTTCGCACGATCGCCGCCGAGCGAGTGCTTGAGAACACCTGATGCCACCCGTTGCGGCTTCGGCGATCCTCCTGCTGGCAGCGAGTATCGGCTCGGTCGAATACAAGTATTGGATCGCGCCATGCGAGCCTCGTGAATCCGCATGCCGCCCAGGCGACGCCGAGCTAGCCCGGTGGGCGTTTTCCGATTGGGAGCGAGCGTCGAAGGGCGCGTTGCAATTCGTGCCTGCAAAAACGCGTGAAACCGCGGAAATACGTGTCGTTTGGG
>JAFDVT010000523.1 GCA_018268875.1 Acidobacteriota bacterium | reverse complement strand
GGAATCGATGCAGGAGGCCGCTACGACGACGCGTCGCGCGTGCACAACGCGTTCCTGCTTCGTGTGGCGGTCGAAGTACTGCACGCCGTTCGCAAGGCCCTTGCCATCCACCAGTACACGGGCCGCCACCGCATTGTCGATGATCTCGAGGCGCTTGGTCAGGAACGCGGGTTCGAGCAGATAGTCCGACGAATTGAAGAACGCGCCGATGTCGCAACCGCGGCCGCAGGCGCCGCAGAAGTGGCACTTGGCACGGCCGTTGTGATCCTTGGTGAGCACGGCGCGACGTCCGGCGACGATGGAAATGCCAATGTTCTTGGCGGCCTTTTGCATCAGGCGTTCGCCACAGCGGGGCGCGGCGGCGGGCAGATGGAACCTGCTGCCTGGCAGCGAATCCTGGTCGTCGTCGCCGCCGCAGACGCCGATCAATTGGTCCACTTTGTCGTAATAGGGCGCGATGTCCTTGTAGCGGATCGGCCACGGGATCTCCCAGCCGTCCTTGGCGGGACCTTCGAAGTCGACGTCGGAATAACGCAGCGCGACGCGGCCCCAGACGTTGGTTTTGCCGCCACGTCCCCACACGCGAATTAGTTCGAACGGATTGTTGGGATCCGTCGCGTAAGGCTGTTCCTTGTTGTCCAGATAAAACTGCGGAGGCTTCTGGCCGAGCGCGGCGCGTTCGCGGTACTGCCACGGCTTGACGTGGCTCCAAAAACCGCCGCGATTGAACTTCGTTCCGGCGTCGAGCAGCAGGACGTTCACGCCCTGCCGTGTGAGGTTCCAGGCGGCCATGCCACCAGCGGCGCCGCTACCGATCACCACCACGTCGTGTACTTTGGGGCTTTCCTGTACGTATGCCATGGCGCTAGCTCTGGTGCTCCGGATGCGTGCAGCCTTTGAATTCCGCGAGGTACGTGTTCGCGTTCCAGCCGAGTTCGGTTTTGAGGCCTTCGATAGTCGAATAATACGTGTCGATCGTGTCGCCTTTGAGCAGACGGAAATGGCGTGCGCCGTCGGTGCCATTTTCCAGGCTGATTCGCGTCAGCATCTCAACACTGTCGCCGCCGTTGGCCGCGAACCATTGCAATGCCGCCTGCCAGCGCGCGCGGCGATTGGCGTCGTTGGCGAGGCTCGCGTCGATGATCGTGGCGACGCCCGCGTCGATCGCTCCTGGCGTATCCGTGCGCGGAATGATCCGTTCAGTGAGCTTTTGCAGCAGCTCAAAATCGGTGTCCGGCAGCGTACGCGGCTTCGGTTTCGCGGATTGACTGAGGGCGGGCAATGCGGCTGCGGCGCCAGAGATCGTGACGAGCGCCGTTCGGCGGCTACTGGGCATGCCGCCAGTTTACCGGATTGCCACCGTTATAAGCTGACGGGGGTTCCGACCGGAAGTTCGTCCAGGTCCAGCCAACCCTGGCATCCGCCGTTCTGCACGAACATCACGGTGTCGACGGTGAACGTTTTGGGCAGCCGGAACTCGTCCCAACGTTCCTTGGCAAGCAGATACTTCCGTTCGTCGATGTCGTTGACGACTACCGGTCCCTGGGCCAGCGTGACGTGCGGATGGTACTGGTATGGCTCGTTGTAATGCAGCGGACCCTGATTGAGTTCGCTATGAATCGCCTTCAGTTCTTCCGTGCCCTGCAGCAATTCCAGGTAAATGACGCGGGTTTTGTCGAAGATCGACACGCGGCCTAATTCGACGCGGAAGGGCGTGAACTGGGGCATGGCGCGGCGCAGTTGTTCGTGCGCGGGTCCGGGGGGACCATGTAGCGGTCTGGGCGGCAAAAGCGTGACGTGCGAACGGGCCGCACAATCGGGAACCAGTTCTGTACGAAGCAGATCCAGGAATCCGCCCAAAGCGCCCGGCAGGTAACACACTAACGCGAACTCGTCCTTCGGACCAGCTACCTGCGGACTTGGTGACCCCGCCTCGGGGGTCTCCGGCTTAGTCATATTGCAATGTCATTGTAGCCGAAAACGACGTTCCCGCACTTCGCTGAAATGTTAGGCGGAGGCCGCGCCCGCCGGCGGCGGGGCGTTCAGCAATTCGCCGGGAACCTTGATTTCCGGAACGACCCATTCCGCGGGTTCAAACCCTACGAATTTGATGATCCGGATCTCGCCGTTTTCTTCGGCCACAACGTCTCCAACCGACAACTCCTGTTCCGTACCTTTTAAGGCAAACCACGCCGCATACGGGGTTGCGGCTTCGACGGCGCCGCTTTCTTCGTAATCCTTCGCTTTCACTTTCGACACACCACTCACATGCGGCAACTGGCGGAACGGGGCACGCAGGCCGTCTTTCAGCCGGTAGATACGGTACAAGGCCATAGATTCGCTCCCTTTATTGTCGCGCACTCTCAACCCTTTAGAATCGCCCTCGCGGCGTTGTATCCCGGCGCCCCCATGACGCCTCCGCCCGGGTGCGCGCCGGATCCGCATAGATACAGTCCGGGAACCGGCATCGCGTACCTCGCGCTACCGGCCAGAGGACGCATGACAAACATCTGATCGACGCTCATTTCGCCGTGAAAGATGTTGCCGCCGGTGATGCCGAAGCGGCGTTCGAGGTCGAGCGGCGTCAACACCTGGCGATGCTCGACGATGGCCTTGATGTTGGGGCAGTATTCCTCGATGATGTCGAGCACACGGTCGCCGAACGGCTCGCGCAAGTCGTCCCAGTTCCCCTCCCGCAGCGTGTACGGCGCGTACTGCAGAAAGATTCCCATCACGTGCTTGCCTTTGGGCGCGAGCGACGGATCGTAGATGGTGGGAATGGTCATTTCGAGCAGAGGCGAGCGCGACGGGCGGCCGTACTTGGCGTCGTCCCAGGCGCGTTCGACATAATCCATGTCGGGACAGATGTGCATCGTGGCGCCGTGGTGGGGTCCGGGCGCGCCGGGAAACGCCTTGAACTCCGGCAGTCCGTTCAGGGCGAGGTTGATCTTGCAGGACGTCCCTTCGCTGCGGAAGTGGCGAATGCCTTCGAGGAAGTCGGCTGGCAGATCCGCGGCGTCCATCAGTTGCAGAAACGTACGCTTGGGGTCGCAATTGCTGGCCACCGTGCGAGCCTCGATCTCGTCACCGTTGGCCAGCACGACCCCGGCGGCACGCCCGTTGCGTACCAGAATCTTCGCGACGTCGGCGCCGGTTCGGATCTCCGCCCCCGCGGCAGTGGCAGAAGCGGCCATGGCGTCGGCGACCTTGCCCATGCCGCCTCGCACAAAGCCCCACAGCCCGCGATGGCCTCCCACGCCGCCCATGCAATGGTGCAGCAGGATGTACGCCGTGCCGGGCGACCTTGGACCGCCGTTCGCCCCGATCACGCCATCGGTGGCAAGCGTCACCTTGATTTCCGGGGACTCGAACAATTCGTCCAGAAAGTCGGCGGCGCTTTGCGTAAAGACCTTCACCAGGCCGGTGAGTTCGGCGCGGCCGAGGCCTTTGACCTTGCCGAGCAGCTTGAGGTACTCGGCATACTCGCCAAGGCGGCGCGGTGGGAATTCGGGCGGGGTTTC
>JAFDVT010000522.1 GCA_018268875.1 Acidobacteriota bacterium | reverse complement strand
GTCTTTTGCGATGCAGGCGTTGCCTGCAAAACCGGGGACGGGGCCGTCGTTGCAATCCAGCGTGAGGGCCGTTGTGGCGTCTGCGGGAGGTTGCGGCGCGGTCACCGGTTGTTGAGACTTCCAGTTCGCCGTGAGGCGGGCGTTCACCTGTTCGAGCTTGGCGATGTCCGCTTCCAGCCTCGCGATCTGACGCTGCTGATCGGGCGTGGGCGCCGGGATCATCGGGACGGCGTTCGCGACGCGACCATCCTCGCCGAATTCGGGAACGTTGTTGAAAAAGGCGAAGAAGCGGTAGTGGTCCTTCTGCGAGATGGGGTCGTACTTATGGTCGTGGCATTTGGCGCATTCGAGCGTCAGGCCGAGCCAGGACATGCCCAAGGTACGAACGCGGTCGCCGACGTATTCGACGCGGTATTCCTCTTCGATGATGCCGCCTTCGGAATTGATGACGTGGTTGCGGCCGTAACCTGTGGCGATGCGCTGGTCGAGCGTGGGGTTGGGCAACAGGTCGCCGGCGAGTTGTTCGGTCAGGAACCGGTCGTACCGCTGGTTGACGTTGAAGGCGTTGATCACCCAGTCGCGCCACCGCCACATTTCGCGTTCGGAATCGTTGTTGAAGCCGTGGGTGTCGGCGTAGCGGGCGACGTCCAGCCAGTCGAGCGCCATGCGTTCGCCGTAGTGAGGATTGGCAAACAGACGGTCGACGGCGCGGGTGTAGGCAGCCTCGCCGTGCTTGGCGGCGTCCTTCTCAAAGGCGTCGATTTCGGCAAGCGTGGGCGGGATACCGATCAGGTCGAGCGACGCGCGGCGGAGCCATGCGGCGGGCTTAGCGGGCGCGCTGGGCTTCAGACCTTCCGCCGTCAGCTTACGGAGGACGAATGCATCGATCGGGTTGGCGGCTCCGGGAGGCACCGGCACGGCGACGGGAGGTACGAACGCCCAATGCGTGCTGTACTTGCCGCCTTCGTTCAGCCAGCGTTCGAGCAGGGCTTTCTGATCCGCGCTGAGGTTGCGGTTGGACGACGCGGGCGGCATTTGACGGGCTTTATTGGCCGTCGTGATGCGATCCAGGATCTTGGCGGCGTTCGTGACGGCGCCGGTCGGCGATTCGTCCAGACGTAGCCCAGCCATGCGCTTCTTGCCGTCCTGCCCATGGCAGTGGAAGCAGTTTTCAGACAGGATGGGACGAATGTCGCGGCCGTAGTCGAGACTGGCGGCAGGCAACAGAGGGGAACAACCGAGAAGAACGATAGCTAGGGCGCGCACCGGTTCGAGTGTAGCGGAACGCCAGCGCATCTACCTCGTGCAACCAGCGGCGCTACTTGGATCGAGACGAACGGCGCGGCGCTTCCGCCGACGAATTGACGGAATTGAGCTTCTTTTCGAGGGCCTCCAGGCGATCCTCGAGCTTGCGGGTGTCGTTCTTCAGCTTGCGATTTTCCTGCAGCAGCCGGTCGCGATGCTGCCGGAGTTCGGAGTCCGCTCGTCCGTTGCCGGAGGCGGGCTGGGCTTCGCCCACAAAGCTGGCGGATTCTTCGACGCTTGCCGACCAGGTGCCGTTGACGCTCATGCGGACGGAGACGTCGCCTGGCCCGAGCGGGAACAGGTACGAACCCACGGCGAGTTGTTCGGGCGACAGACGGATCTGGCGGCTACGGTTGCCGTCGCGGATTTCAAGCGCTCCGGCGGAGGCGTTGCGGACAGACGCGGCGGCGCGATCCCATTCGATGCGCAGGTCGCCGTCCTGTTCGGCAAGCCGAAGCAGGAGTGGCGCGGCCTGGCGAACGTTGATGAACCAGTACGCGGCCAAGGCGACGGCCAGAAGACTGCCGCACCAGGCGGCGAACCAGACCCAATGACGAGGTTTGCTGACCTGCGCCGGCGGGGCGTAGTGAGGGCGCGAATCGACGCCCGAGTACTGGAAGCCAAGCGGTGCGAGTCCCGAGCCCATATAGCTTCCGGAGCCTCGCTGCGGTTGTTGCTGTTGTTGCGCGACCGCGTTGCCGGCCCAGGAGCGTTCGAGGGCGCGAGCCTGTTGCTGGGGTTCGCGAACCGGCATCTGTTCGACGGGAAGCGCGGAGATCGGGTTCGAGGGCAGAAACAGCGCGTCGCTCACGCTGGCGCCGGGCGAGGCGGATGCTGCCGCTGCTCGAGCTCGAGGCGCTGCCGCCGGCGGCGGAGGCGGTTCGTTCGCGCTACGGGCATTGGCGATGAGCGCGGCTGTTTCGGCGGGCGTTTCCGGCCCTTCGATGTCGAACTCCTCAAAGCTGTGGTCGCCGCGGAATTCGCCCAACTGGCCGCGCACGAAAAAGCCGGCTCGCAACGAGCCCTGGCGGGCGGGCCGCAGAATCAACATCACCTGCCAGATGTTGGGGAAGAACCCTTCGTAGATCGCCATGTCGCGATCGGTGGCGTAGAGATCGTCACGGGTGTGCGAGAGGTAGAAGCCGACGGCGCTGAGGCCGGCCAAGCCTTCATCGGGGGAAGCAAGCTGGCGGGAAAGCCGTTCTTTGTCGCGATCGGAGAGAACGAAGGAGGGACCCGTTTTGTATTCGCAGACGATTTCGCGGATCTGTGTAACGACGACCTTGCGGCCTTCGCGCCGTCCGTAGAGAATACCGCCGCATTCGATACCGCGTTTGGCCAGGCGATGGAAGCCGACGATGACGTGATCGCGAATCTGTTTGATGACTTCCGGAGAATAGTCGACAAACATCGGACTGCCGGCCGGCGCCCAGGACAGCATGTCCGCCGCGGTCGGCGATGGTACTGGAAAGAGGTCGGGTCTTTGTTCTGCCGGAGCGGCTTCTTGTGTATCGGTTTCGCGCCAGGCTTCCGCCATAAAGTAACGAGTCCTAGCCGGAAATGATGCGGGTAAACGCGGTTTCTTCCGGCACAGCTTCCTCTAAGTTGTCGTTTTCGTGCAAATGATAGTAGTACGTTACAACCGCTATCGCAAGTGCCAGGGCGACTATTACTACCAACCACTTCAATACTTTGCCATTCCAGAAGGACTCGCCTTCAGCGGCCGCGGCGGTCATACCGGCAACGCTGAAAGCCAGTGCGAGCGGCAGGAAAAGTTTCCACGGCCACGCCATGATGTCGAGGTGTGTCTGGCCGCCGGCCTGTGGCCAAACCACGTGCACGGTGAGCAGGACAAGCCAGAACACGCACACATACAGAACGCGCAGGATCGAAGAAGCGGGAGGCAACTTCTCCATTGTAGCGATTACACTAGAAGCATCCTCACTACTGCAATGACCGGCATCGATCGTGACGGCCGCGAGATCGTCAATACGCAGATCGTCCACTTCGGGCAGTTGCGCCTGGATTCCGGCGCGACGCTGTCACAGGTGGATTGCGCCTACGAAACCTACGGCCAGTTGAACGCCGAAAAGACCAACGGCGTAATGGTGATGCACGCTTTTACCGGCGACGCACACGCGGCCGGGCAAAGCGAGGACGGCAAGCCCGGCTGGTGGGACGACATGATCGGCCCCGGCAAGCCCTTTGACACCAACAAATATTTCCTCATCTGTTCGAACGTCCTGGGCGGATGCCGCGGCACCACCGGACCGTCGTCGATCAATCCCGAAACCGGCGAGCCGTACGGCATGTCGTTCCCGGTGATCACGATCGGCGACATGGTTCGCCTGCAGCGCATGCTGATCGACCATCTGGGGATCAAGAAACTGCTGGCCGTGGCCGGAGGTTCGATGGGCGGGATGCAGGCGCTCGAATGGGCGGCCGCGTACCCGGACATGGTGGCTGGTGCGATCCCGATCGCGTCCACGTGGCGGCATTCGGCGCAACAGATCGCGTTCAACGAAGTGGGCCGCCAGGCCATTATGTCCGATCCGGATTGGGCGGACGGCAATTATTACGGCAAGTCCCGCCCGGCGCGAGGCTTGTCGGTAGCGCGCATGGTCGGGCACATCACCTACATGAGCGACCATTCGATGCGCAGCAAGTTCGGGCGCCGGTTGCGCGAAAAAGAAGCGTTCGGGTTCGATTTCGGCGTGGATTTCGAGGTGGAAAGCTACCTGCGGTACCGCGGCGGACAGTTTGTCGATCGCTTCGATGCCAACTCGTATCTGTACATCACCAAGGCGATGGATTACTTCGACGTCACGCAGGGCCGTGGCGCGTCGCTCGCGGCGGTGTTCGAAAATACCGACACAAGGTTCCTGGTGATGAGCTTTACGTCGGACTGGCTGTACCCGACGTATCAGTCGCTGGAACTGGTGCGGGCGTTGCGAAGCCGCAATCGCGATGTCGCGTTTGTGGAACTGACGTCGAACTACGGTCATGACGCGTTTCTGGTGGAGATCGAAGAGCAGCGCGAACTGGTGAAGGGCTTTCTGGCCGGCACCATGAAAGGCCTGCGGTAAGGCCGCGCACGTGGCGTTTGTACATTCGCTGTTCGGGCGTAGCGACTACGCGATTATCGGTGAACTCGTCGAACCAGGCTTGAAGGTTCTCGACCTCGGCTGTGGCGAGGCGGAACTTCTGGGTTGGTTGGTCGAACACAAGAACATCCAGGCGCGCGGCGTGGAGCTATCGGCGTCCAAGGTACAGAAGGCGATCGCGCGCGGCGTATCGGCCTACCAGGGCGACATCGAAGAGGCGCTGAGCGACTATCCGGATAGCGCGTTCGACATCGTGATCCTGAGCCAGACACTGCAGGAAACGCGGCGTCCCATGCAGGTGTTGAATGACATGCTCCGCGTCGGCAAGCGGGCGATTGTGGCGTTCCCCAACTTCGGCCATTGGCGAGTACGCGTGTCACATCTGTTTAGCGGACGCGCGCCCAAGACGGACCTGTTCCCGTACGACTGGTACGATTCGCCGAACCTGCACTATCTCACCGTCGACGACTTCGAAGAGACGGCGAAAAAAGAAGGCTGGGTCATCGAACGGCGCATCTTCCTCGCCGGGGCCAAGGAAGTGACAGCGTTCCCGAACCTCACGGCCGAGGTCGCCGTGTACATGTTCCGCAAATAGCTTCTTCCTAGCTGTTCATGTAGTCCACCCATGCTTTAGCGACGGCTTCCGCGATCACCTTTCGGTAGTTTGCGCCGCGCGCCGCATCCGCCAGATCCGGACTGTCCGTGTGCCCGTTGATGTCCTTCCAAAAACCATGACGTTCGTCCCGGTATGTGGACGGAAGCCGAACGGGGTTGGCGTCGCGATGGGGCAGGTCTTTCGACACCAGTTCCGGGCGTAGCGACAACATCACCGAAGTTTCGAACTCGCCGGCGTGGCCGGGCAGGCGCGAAGGATCGGCGGCGGCTTTGTCGATCAGGTCCTGGCGGGCGATGTTCCAATAGCTGCCCGCCGCCGCGCGTACCGGATGCGTCAGCACGATGTCGCGCACGGCGAGTTGCATGAGTTCCTGGTTGCCGCCGTGTCCGTTCAGCAGAAAGATGCGCTTGAAGCCGTCAATCACCAGGCATTCCACCAGTTCATACAACACGCGGCGATAGGTTTCGGTGCTCAAGGACAGCGTCCCGCCGAACACCAGATGGTGGTGCGAAGATCCGAACGGCAGCGCCGGAGCCACGATCAGCGGAATCTCGCGCGAGGCAATTTCGCCCGCTTCGAGCGCGATGGATTCCACCGTGAAGTAGTCCATGCCCGTGGCCAAATGCGGTCCATGTTGTTCGGTAGCCCCGATGGGCAGGACGGCGAGCGAGGTGGGCGCCAGTTCGCGCAATTGTTCGCGGTTCAGTTCGGCGAAACGTTTCATTTCCATCATTCTGCACGGGGCGGGCCGTCCTGTATATGGGACATGCCATAATGCTGGGCGAAATCATCATGC